>NZ_MOMD01000029.1:0-80609 GCF_001983015.1 Frankia sp. CcI156 | reverse complement strand
CCCACGTCAAACGCGACCTGGGCAACCACGTCCGGGTCACCGTCGACCAGCTCACCGCCACGATCAAGACCCTGCTCAAACGCGTCCAGTACCGGCCCGACCTGATCGCCGGCTTCCTCGGCCAGACCGAACTGATCATCGACCCGGARCCGCCGTAGCCAGACCCTGACCATTCAAGCTCTGTAGCGCGTTGCTGATGAGTACGGGGGATATCCCGCGATRCTCATTGGGATGCCCGCCGGTAGGCTCCGGCCGGCACTCCCGGCCGGAGCCACACAGCCTATTCGCCGAAGCGAGGTCGGTCGACGGTGACCACTGCAGAATTGATGCTGCCCTACTCGCCGTTCATGATCCGGTCGTAGGTGCGGCGGGCGCGGACGTTGCGGGCACTGGCGCCGTAGCGGCGGAGCATCTGCGGGGAGGTCCAGCCGTTCAGCTCCATGAGGTCGCCCTCGTTGCCGCCCTTGTCGAGCCACGAGTGGGAGRAGTGGTGCCGGAACTTGTGCGGGTGGACCACGACGCCGGCTTCGTCTCCGCGCCGGGAGATCATCTGGTAGATGCCGTTCGCGGTCATGGGCTGGCGGTTGTTGATCCCGAGCCACAGCTTCGGGCTGTGCGCGTAGCTGTGCTTGCCGCGCAGCCGAAGGTACCGGTCGATGGCCCGCGCGGCGTTGTAGCCGAGCTTGATCATCCGTTCCTTGCGGCCCTTGCCCGTCACGCGCAGCTCGCGGCGCTCCAGGTCGATGTCACCGCGCTCGGGGTGCTCCCAGGGTCATTGCAAAGTCGCGTTTGTGCTGGTCACGAGGGTGATGGCCTGGTCGGGATGGCGGGCGTGGTGGCGTAGGGCTCGGGCGATGTTGGTGAAGCCGGCGAGCCGGAGCAGGCTGATCACCAGGTTGCGGAGAGCGGCCATGACCTGGGGTCCGCTGCCGGTKCGAGCCTGGTGGAGGTCTTCACCCAGTGTGACGTCGCGGACCCAGTGCAGGCGGACCTCGATGGACCAGTGGCCTCGGATCCAGGTGGCCAGTTCGGCGGGTAGGGCGTCCTCGGCGGGCAGGGCGCAGATCGCGTAGACGGTCTCACGTCGCTGGCGGCGCTTGCCCTCGGTCTTCTTCTTGTTCGTGCTGATCGGACGGGAGGTGCGGGTGATCTCCGATGGCCTGGGCCGCGTGGGGGAACCCGAGCCCGGCCGGGACGGTGACGGCCTTGAGGGTGCGTGTCTCGATCCGGCCGTGGCCACGGCCGGTGGTGGTGTGCCCGACCGGGACGTCTTTCCAGGGCAGTGTCTTCAACCGGGTATGGACGGTGGGCTGGTTGCGTTTCACGGTGACCAGCAGGTGCGCTCCCCGGGCGTGTAGGTGGTCGGCGTGCGCGGTCTGCGCGTGCATCGCGTCGACGGTGATCAGGACGTCGGTCAGGTCCGGAATCTGATCGAGAACCGTGGAGAACAAAGGGATTTCGTTGGTCTTCTCGTCGACGTCGACCTGTGCCAGGACCACGCCCCGGGCATGGTCGAGAACACCGAGGAGATGCACGGGGTGGGTGCCGTGCCGGGTGGCGCGCATCGCTTTGCCGTCCACCGCGAGCACCCGCCGGACCCGGCGTCGGCGCTGTGGCGGCTGGTGCCCGGCGGTGTCGATGGTGTCGAGGCGGGCCTGGATCCAGGCTCCGATCGCGGTTTCCAACGCCGCCCGGTCCACACGTACCAGCACCCGCCAGATCGTCACCGGGCCCGGGACCCGCCCGGTCAACCCCAGGCCGGCGCGGGCGTCCGCGGGCAGGTCGGCGGCCCATTCCCCGATCGCCGCGAACGACCGGGCTCCGCTGAGCATGGCRCACACCGCGATCGCCAGGACCGCGGCGAACCGGTAACGCACCCCGCGCCGTCGACGAGGATCCGGTACCCGCGCGAGAGCTTCTAGCAACGCCGTCTGATCACCTTCGGTGATCAGACGCGGCTGGTTGATCCTGTCCGGAAGCTGCGCGGCAAGCTCGTCGACCACGGCGGCGACGGGGGATGATGGCATCGGCGGGCACGGCCTTCCCTGGCGAACATGAAGCGTCGAGAACTCCATGATCGGTGGGGGGTCGTGCCTGCCGTGCGTCTACCTCCGGCGTGTCGCCGGTATCCGTCCAGGTCAGACCATGCATCGGCCGATGCCAAGAATGATCAACTTGGCCTATCGACTACGAAATGGCCCTGGGGCTCGATCTACCAGCGCGAGAGCGACGGGATGTGGGTGGGGGCTGCCTACGTCCTCATGCCCGACGGAACGCAGCGACGCCGGCCGGTATACGGGAAGACTGCCGACATCGTCCGCGAGAAGCTCACCAAGATGCAGGCCCAGTCGGACCAGGGCATCCCAGCCGAGGCAACCGGGTGGACCATGGAGCGGTTCCTCACCTATTGGCTCAGCGACATCGTGACGCCGGCTTGCAAACCGCGCACGGTGCAGGGCTACGAGGTCATCGTCCGGAACTACCTGATCCCGGCGATCGGCAAGAAGCGGCTGAACAAGCTGAACGGCGTCGATGTGCGGAACCTGCTCAAGCGGGTGCGCGGCACCTGCCTGTGCTGCCTGCACGGCACCGACCGCCGCCGCCCTGTGAAGCAGCGTCGCTGCTGCGCCGTTGGGCGCTGCTGCCACCAGGCGCCGTCCGCCCGGCTCGTGCAGCAGGTCCACAGCGTTCTGCGTAACGCCCTCGGCGCCGCAGTACGCGAGGAACTGGTCGGCCGCAATGTCGCGAAGCTCGCGAAGGTCTCCGGCCCGACCTACAAGGTGCACCGGGGGCTCAGCGCCGACCAGGCCAGCCACTTGCTCAAGGCCGCCGCGCACGACCGGCTATACGCGCTCTACGTCCTGGCCCTGTACCTGGGGCTGCGGCGAGGGGAGATCCTTGGCCTGCGCTGGGAGGACATCGACTTCGAGGACGAGACCCTTGCCGTGCGGCACTCGTTGCAGCGGGTCGGTGGGCATCTGAGGGTGGTAGCGCCGAAGACGCGGACCTCGGAGCGAACCCTGYCGCTGCTGCCGCTGATCGCGAAGGTCCTGCGCGAGCACCAGGCACGGCAGGACGCGGAACGCGAGACAGCCGATGTGAACTGGCGGGAGACTGGCTTCGTGTTCACCACGGCGATTGGTACGCCGATCSAGSCGGACAACCTTCGACGTAGCTGGCTGCCGCTRTGCGGCGTACTCGGCTTGGAGGGCGTGCGCTTCCACGACATCCGCCACACCTGCGTGACGCTGCTGCTGAACGCGGGCGTGCCCCCGCACGTCGTCCGCGAGATCGCGGGGCACTCCGCGATCGACGTTACGATGGAGATCTATGCCCATGCCTCGCTGGACGACAAGCGGGCGGCGCTCCAGAAGCTCGTCGACGAGCTGGCGTAGGACGCCACTGGCCGCCCACGTGCGCTGGCGTGCGGGGCCGTTGCTACACCCGTTGCTACAAAATGATCTCCAACGTCCTGCAAGGAGACCCGTGAACGAGCAAAACCGCAGGTCAGAGGTGGTGGGCAGGGGCGGGGTCGAACCGCCGACCTTCCGCTTTTCAGGCGGACGCTCGTACCGACTGAGCTACCTGCCCCGGGCAGTGCGACTCTCGCATGAGCCACAGCGCACTGTTAGCCCTACGAACGCGGTCCCGACGGGATTCGAACCCGCGACCTCCGCCTTGACAGGGCGGCGTGAACTCCAGGCTTCACCACGGGACCATGCTCTAGATCGATCTTCAGTTGTCGCCCTCCAGGTGCCAGCCACGGGCCCTGTCCGGATCTGGAGGTCATGCTACACGACACCGGGACCACTCGAAGGGCCGGGACCCCAGGATTCTTGCCCAACAGTCCCCGCACCC
This sequence comes from Frankia sp. CcI156, assembly GCF_001983015.1. Lineage (NCBI taxonomy): Bacteria > Bacillati > Actinomycetota > Actinomycetes > Frankiales > Frankiaceae > Frankia > Frankia sp. CcI156. The sequence continues at coordinate 76,751 of NZ_MOMD01000029.1, read as the reverse complement.
GATCACTCGCGATCCGCTATGGAGACGCGACATCGGCATGAGATMCGCGGAGTCCACGCGGCGGGCGCGACGGCACGCCGGGGCGCACCCGGGAACGCCAGGCACGCCGCCGACCTCGCGGGAACCGAGCGAAAGGTGYGCAGCAGCACGGAGTCGATCCAGACCGCCGTTGCCGATCCCGTTCTGGCCCGGGTCCGATGACGGGGTCGCCGTCGCCACCCTGAACCGGCCCGAGGTCATGAGCGCGTTCACCCTGCCGATGGCCACCGCCTAGGCGCAGGCCCTGTGTGCCGCGGACGCCGACCCGGAGGTCCGGTTCATCGCGGCCTCCGCCTTCGTCGGCTCCGGCTTCTCCCGCCTCAGCCTGGCCGTCGAATACGGTCTGTCCTRGCATCTTCCCCAGATCATGGGCACCGCCCGGGTCTCGGACTTCCTGCTGTCCGGCCACGCCGTCAGCGCCACCGAGGCGGCCGAGCTCGGGCTGGTCAACCAGATGATCACGGATGACGACGTACTGGACCACGCGGTGCTTGTCGCCGGTTGGATGGTMGGTTTCCCGGGCACGGGCCACCATCCGAGCGACGCCCAGAYCCGTGMGCTGTATGYCGACACCTCTGCCAGGTCTCTGCCAGGTCCGGATGAGCTCATGCGCGGCGCGGACCGGTGTCCCGCCCGGGTAGCATACGACTCTCAAGCGACAGCGACAGCGAAACGCTCGAGCCGGCGTGAAGTGATCACGATGGCACGGTATCGTCACTCACAGGTCGAGAGGCGCTGYAACGGGCCCAGGTCCGCCACGCTCGGCCCGCACCGTTCAGTAAGGGCGCCTCCCATAACCGGGAGGTGGTCTGATGGCAGGGTCCAGGTCGGTCGACGAGGTGGCCGTCCATGACGGTGTGGTCGAGGCCAGCACGGTCGGGGCAGACGCGGTCGAGGCCGGCGACCGGGAGCTCCGGGAGCTGCTGGCCCAGCGGGTCGTCGTGCTCGACGGGGCTTGGGGCACGATGCTGCAGAACGCCGGGCTCACCCCGGCCGACTACCGCACGGAGCGGTTCCGCGACCACCCGAAGGACCTCGCCGGCGACCCGGACCTGCTGAACCTGACCCGTCCGGACGTGATCCTCGACGTGCACCGGCAGTATCTCGCGGCCGGCGCGKACATCACCACGACGAACACGTTCACCGCGACGAGCATCGGCCAGGCGGACTACGGGCTGCAGTCGCTGGTGCGGGAGATGAATCTGCGGGGCGCGCGGCTGGCCCGCCAGGCCGCGGACGAGGCCGCCCGGCAGACCGGGGGGCGGCGGTTCGTCGCCGGTTCGATCGGCCCATTGAACGTCACGCTCTCGCTGTCCCCGCGAGTGGAGGACCCGGCGTACCGGGCGGTGACCTTCGACGAGGTCCGGGCCGCCTACGCCGAGCAGATCCAGGCGTTGGCGGACGGCGGGGTCGACCTGCTGCTCATCGAGACGATCTTCGACACGCTCAACGCGAAGGCCGCGATCGCCGCCGCCCGCGAGGTCGCCCCGCGGCTGCCGCTGTGGATCTCGGTAACGATCGTCGACCTGTCCGGGCGGACGCTGTCGGGGCAGACCGTCGAGGCGTTCTGGAGCTCCATCGCCCACGCGCATCCGCTGGTCGTCGGGGTGAACTGCTCGCTCGGCGCCGAGGAGATGCGCCCGCACGTCGCCGAGCTCGCCCGGCTCGCCGGCACGTTCACGGCCTGCCATCCCAACGCCGGCCTGCCGAACGCCTTCGGCGGCTACGACCAGACCCCGGACGAAGCCGGCCAGTTGATCGGCGAATTCGCCGCCGCGGGCCTGGTCAACATCGTCGGCGGCTGCTGCGGGACGACGCCGGCGCACATCGCGCGGATCGCCGCCGCCGTCGGCGGTGCGCCGCCGCGCCCGGTTCCGACCCCGCCGGCGCGCACCCGCTTCAGCGGGCTGGAGCCGTTCGAGATCGGCGAGGACACCGGCTTCGTCATGATCGGGGAGCGCACCAACGTCACCGGTTCGGCGCGGTTCCGGCGGCTGATCGAGGCCGACGACTACCAGGCCGCCGTGGACGTCGCCCTGGAGCAGGTGCGCGGCGGGGCCAACCTGCTCGACGTCAACATGGACGCCGACCTGCTCGACAGCGAGCGGGCGATGACCACGTTCCTGAACCTGCTCGCCACCGAGCCGGAGGCGGCCCGCCTGCCCATCATGGTCGACAGCTCGCGGTGGAGTGTGCTGGAGGCCGGGCTGCGCTGCGTGCAGGGCAAGGGCGTCGTCAACTCGATCAGCCTCAAGGAGGGCGAGGAGCCCTTCCTGGAGCAGGCCCGGCGCATCCGCGACTACGGCGCCGGCGTGGTCGTGATGGCCTTCGACGAGCGGGGCCAGGCCGACACCGCCGAACGCAAGGTGGCGATCTGCGCCCGCGCCTACGACCTGCTCACCCAGCGGGTCGGCTTCCCGGCCGAGGACATCGTGTTCGACCCGAACGTGCTCGCCGTCGCCACCGGCATCGCCGAGCACAACGGCTACGCGAAGGCGTTCCTCGACGCGTTGCCGCTGATCAAGCAGCACTGCCCGGGAGCGCGGACCAGCGGCGGCATCTCGAACCTGTCGTTCTCCTTCCGCGGCAACGACATCGTCCGCGAGGCGATGCACTCGGCGTTCCTCTTCCACGCCGTGCGCGCCGGGCTCGACATGGGCATCGTCAACGCCGGCCAGCTCGCCGTCTACCAGGACATCCCCGCCGACCTGCTCGAACTCGTCGAGGACGTGCTCTTCGACCGGCGCGACGACGCCACCGACCGGCTCGTCGCGTTCGCCGAGACCGTGAGCGGGAGCGGCACGAAGCGCACGGTGGACCTGTCCTGGCGCGAGGCGCCGGTCGAGGAGCGCTTGGCGCACGCGCTCGTGCACGGCATCGTCGACTTCATCGAGTCCGACACGGAGGAGGCCCGGGCGCGGGCGGCCCGCCCCCTCGACGTGATCGAGGGACCACTCATGGACGGCATGAAGATCGTCGGCGACCTCTTCGGGTCGGGGAAGATGTTCCTGCCGCAGGTGGTCAAGAGCGCCCGGGTGATGAAGCGCTCGGTCGCCTACCTGGAACCGTTCATGGAGGCCGAGAAGCAGCAGGCGCTGCTGGCCGGCACCGGCACCGGCCGTGCCAACCGTGGCAACGGCACGGTGGTGCTCGCGACCGTCAAGGGCGACGTGCACGACATCGGCAAGAACATCGTGGGTGTGGTCCTCGGCTGCAACAACTACGAGGTCATCGACCTGGGGGTCATGGTCCCCGCCACGGTCATCCTCGACACGGCGGTGGCGGAGGGCGCCGACGCGATCGGCCTGTCCGGCCTGATCACCCCGTCCCTGGACGAGATGGTCACGGTCGCCACCGAGATGCAGCGCCGCGGGCTGAAACTGCCCCTGCTGATCGGCGGTGCCACCACCTCGCGCCAGCACACCGCGGTCCGCATCGCCCCCGCCTACGACGCCACCACCGTCCACGTGCTGGACGCCTCCCGCGTCGTCGGCGTGGTCTCGGACCTGCTCGACGCCGACCGGGCCGGGGAGCTCGCCGTGCGTAACCGGGCGGAGCAGAAGCTCCTGCGTGAGCAGCACGAGAACCGCCAGCAGCGCCCGCTGCTCCCCCTCGCGCAGGCCCGGGCGAACCGCGAGCAGGTCACGTTCGACGACCTGCCCGTCCCCGCCTTCACCGGCGTCCGCGTCGTCACCCCGGACCTCGGCGCGCTGCGCTCGATGATCGACTGGCAGTTCTTCTTCCTTGCCTGGGAGCTGAAGGGCAAGTTCCCGGCGATCCTGGACCAGCCGGTGGCCCGTGAGCTGTACGACGAGGCGAACGTCCTGCTCGATCAGATCATCGCGGACGGCAGCCTTCAGGCCCGCGGGGTCTACGGCTTCTGGCCCGCCGTCGCGGAGGACGACGACATCCTGATCGATCAGATCGACGTCGGCGCGGTGAACAGCGCCAGCTCGCCGGGTCAAGGTGGCACGCCGGGTCCGGGTGGCACGGGGCGGCTGCGCCTGCCGATGCTGCGCCAGCAGACGGCCAAGCCCGCGGGGCGGCCGAACCGCAGCCTCGCCGACTACCTGGCCCCGGCCGGGGACCACATCGGCGGGTTCGCCGTGGCCGTCCACGGCGCCGACACGCTCGCGGCCGGCTTCGAGGCCCGGCAGGACGACTACCGGGCGATCATGGTGAAGGCCCTGGCCGACCGGCTCGCCGAGGCGTTCGCCGAGTATGTCCACCTTGAGGCGCGACGCGCCTGGTTCGAGCCGGACGCCAAGCCGTCGCTGGAGGATCTGCACGCCGAGCGCTTCCGCGGCATTCGTCCCGCCTTCGGCTACCCGGCGAGCCCCGACCACAGCGAGAAGCAGGCGCTGTTCGACCTGCTGGACGCCGGGCGGGTGGGGATGGGCCTGACCGAGTCCTTCGCGATGACCCCCGCCGCCGCCGTCAGCGGGCTCATCTTCGCCCATCCGTCGTCGCGGTACTTCACCGTCGGGCGCATCGGCCGGGACCAGGTCGAGGACTACGCCCAGCGGCGGGGCCTGAAGATCTCCGACGTCGAGCGCTRGCTACGCCCCAACCTCGCCTACGATCCCGAGTAGACGCCCCGGACAGCAGGTCCGGGTTCACGACGCTTACTCCTCGTGATCCGACATGCGGCGGCCGTTCCCGCAAGAAGCACGAGGGGCCGGCCAGACGTACGGTTGGCAGTCTTCTTGTAGTCGAGGCCGGCCGCCCGGGGTGCGACACGGATCACCGGCTTGTAGGCCCGGTCACCGACCGTGCCACCCGCCAAGCAGTAGTGGAAGGTGTTCTGCGGCAGGCCGAGAAGCCGGGCCGCGACCCCGCTTCGGTGAACACCTCCCGCTCAAGCATGCTGACGGACCAGGTGGCGAGTGTCGCCCAGTCGCGTTAAGAACTCGGATCAGGAAGGTCGGAGATGTCGAACTCGCCTGGTCTCGGGGGTTGCCGTCGGTTCCGTCGTCGGCCACGGTGATCCGGGAAGCGGACGGCCGGTACTACGTGTCGTTCGTGGTCGATGTGACCGACGAGCCGTACCCGGTCGTGCCCGCCGAGGTGGGGGTCGATCTTGGGCTCGATCGGTTGGTGACCATGTCCACGGGTGAGATCGTGGCGAACCCTCGCCCGCCGCGGTCGAAGCGGCGGCATCTCGCCCGCGCCCAGCGGTCGCTGGCCCGCGCACGGAAAGGTTCCGCGGACCGTCGGAAGGCGGTGCGGCGGGTAGCGGTGTTGCACCGGARAGTGCGCGAAACCCGCCGGGATCATCATCACAAGCTTGCCGCTCGACTGGTCCGCGATAACCAAGTGGTCTACGTCGAGGAGATGGCGGCTACCGGGCAGACGCCCGTTCCATGGGACAAGGTAGTTCCATGAGACAAGGTAAAGGCCGACCTCGGCCTGGTATGAGGTACCCGGTCGGCATAACCCCGCATGCGCTTCGTCAATTGCGCAAGCTCGACCCAACGGCGCGACGCCGCGTCCAGGCGGCGGCCAGGAACGGGCTTGGCCGGCCGTGCCAGAAGATCGCCAGGTCGTCGCGGGCGCGGGTCGCCGCGACGAACAGCAGTGACCGGTCTCGTGCCCGTTCCTGCTGGTACCGCTTTGGGTCGACGTCCTGGTACCGCTCGACCACGCCACGGGGCACAAGCCCGGCGCTGGCACCTCCGATGATGATCCGCCGATACTCCAGGCCCTTGAAACGGTGCATGGTGCCCACGTGGACGCCGCCGGCTCGCTTCGGCCCGTCCGGCCCGATCTCGATGGCAGAAATCCCGCTCGCCTCGAGGTGTGTGACGACGTCCTCCACCATCCGTCGAGTCGGCACGCACACGGCGGTCGAACCGTCGCCGGCACTGGTCGAACCGTCGCCGGCGCTCTCCCAGACCCTGATCTGCCCGCTGATGAGCTTCAGTTCATCCGCCCAGGTGACGGCCTCACCGAGCACGGGTTCTCCGCCACTGAGCAGCGACYGGTACCCCGCGAGGTTGTCGTCGCCGCCGTCGAGGTCGTCGTACGTCTCACCGGCAAGCAGCCGAAGCGCTGTCCACAGGATCTGACGGGTGGTGCGGTAGCTCAGCGTCAACTTGGCACTGCGACCACGGATATTCACGCCGAGACTACCAAGCGTGACGTAATTATCGTAGATTCGCTGGTGGGTGTCGCCGACGAGGAAGATGTCGTCCCGACCTGGCGCGACCATGGCCCRCAGCATCTTCCAGTGCGCCGGGTTGAGGTCCTGGGCCTCATCCACGACGACATGCCGATAGCGGTACCTGGGCAGGGAGCCGGAAGCGGTGGGCTGACCGGCCGCGCTCACCACCGCGGCCGCGCGGTCCTGTTCGGTGCGGGCGGCGTATTCGGCTACCTGGCGCCACGTCCACACACCGGCGTCGTCCAGGCGCTTGGTGAAACGTTCGACGAGTTGCCACACCGCGTCGCGGTCGGCTCGGGACAGTGGCCGCCCTCGACCTGGTCGCCGGGCCTTGAAGTAGTCGGTGCGGGAACGGAGCACCTGGCCCAGAACGACCTCGGCCCACTCGGCCGCGAGAAACTCGGCGTCCCACCGTCGTTCACCGACCTCGTCAAGCATCGCGGCCCACTCCCGCACGGCGGCGTCATCGTCGATCGTCCGCCGGCGACGGCTCGCCCCGGCCTCACCGACAACCCGGCTCGCGAGCTTGTCGATGTTGACGATATCGACCCGATCGACGAGGTCGGGGCCGACCAGGTCGAGGAACCGGGCCCGCAGGTCGGCGGCAAGGTTGCGGTTGAACGTGGTGAGCAGGATCGGCTTGTCATCGCCCGGCGGCAGCCGGGCGGCGAGGTGCCCGGCCCGGTGCAGCGCGACGATCGTCTTCCCGGTTCCCGGCCCGCCGCTGACCCGCGCCGGTCCGCCGTAGACCCGGTCCACGAGCTGGCGCTGGGTCGGATGCAGGAAGACCTGCCACCGCGCGAACGACTCGCCCAGCACCGCCTGCAGCGCGGCATCGTCGCTGGTCACCTGGGTCGCCGGCCGGGCAACCGCCGCAGCGAAGTCCTCCGGGTCGACCGGGCTGTCGGCCTTCACCGGCACGGTGACGTGTTCGAGTACTTCTTCGACGCTCTTGCCGTCGTGCAGCGCCAGGAGCACGTCGGACGTGAGCTGCGGGGCGACCTCGGCGAGCCCGAGCAGCTCGTCCTCGTCAACGATCCGTCTGATCAGCGGAAGCAGGGCCGGAACCACACCGAGGTCGACCAGGTCCTGGTCGGTGAAGGCCTCGAACAACGGCCGTTCGACGTCCTTCTGGCCGCCCGGCTCCCCCCCCTGCGGTGTCGCCGACTCCCGGCGCCGGCTCTGGCCTGACCTGGGCGGGCCTGACCCGGGTGTGGGTCAGCTGCCGTTCCGCACGACTGGCTGTCCCTCCGTGAGCCGAGTGGACCATCGATCCTTGATGCGGGGTTCGTTGCGAGGTTCGTTGCGAGGTTCGCTACGAGATTCAATGTGAGGTTCGAGGCGAGATCGGATGCCTGCCATTCGGACACGGTCCGCACCAGCCAGCCTGCCGCCGCGTAGGCGGCGTCGCGTCCCGAGCCTTCGGGGTCGCCCGGCCCGGCCGCGGTGACGACCCCGATCCTGGCGGCCGGCCAGGCCAGCTCCGCCTGCCAGGCCGCGTCCCCGAGTTCGTACCCGACCTCCGGTACCGGCACATCCCGCGCCGCCAGCTCCCGCACCAGCTCGACCAGCCCCGGCTCCGTCGCGGTGATCAGCCTGAGCACCGCCTGCCACGCGGGCCCGACCGCCGCCGGCTGCTGCTGCTGCGCCGGGCCGGTTACCTCGACAGCCGCCCCGGGATGCGCACCGGACGACGTCCCGATCCAGACCGAGGTCTCGGCATCGAGCTGGACCGACCGACGCACCGACAGCGCACCCGATCCCGCCGCGACCCGGAGCAACGACGGGTCGAACTCGCCGAGGGCGCTCCGCGCGAGCTGGACGCCGTCGCCGCCCCCGGAGTCAAGGAACTGCAGATGAGCGCGTTTTCTCGGCGTTCGGCTTCTCGGCGTTCGGCGGCGCACGCTCGATATAGGGCACCTGACCTGCGGTGACGTCCGTCGAGGGCGCCCACAGCCGGATTTACTCCTCGTCGATTGAGCTCCCGGGTGCTTCGATGCGCGGGTCCGACTGCGTTCGGGGCCCGACTGCGTTCGGGGCCCGTCCGTTCAACAGCCCGCGGTCACGACTCAACGGCCCGCGGTTGTGACCGCTCGCTTGCCCGTGCACCCGACACCTCCCTGCTCCGAGGAGCCGACATGAAGATCCTGACCGCGACCGCGGCCACCCAGGGCCAACGCGACGACGACGGCGATGGTTCGCGACATCGCCGAGATGAGCCGGAGCTCCTACGCCGAGGCGCTACGGGCAGGCCTAGCCGCGCAGAGGTGGCACGCCGTCGGCTCCGAATCGCTGGCCGACGAGCTGACCCGGCTCGTCAACGGCTGGCCGGCAGGCGCCGTCGTGGAACGACGGCTGGACATCGTCACCGTGCGCGAGTGGACCATCCCGTAGTCAGCCTCAGCCCCACCGGTACCGTCATGCGGCCCGATCCGTGCCGGCCGGCCCGTGCCGGCCGGCTCGTGCCGGCCGGCTCGTGCCTGCCGGTCTTCCCGCCGCCGCCGTGACGGGGACCTGGCGCGCACAGCCGAGGCACAGCGGACGCACAGCGCGGGCAAAAACTGTCCCGCCATGGTGAAGGCGCAAGATCAGTCGATTTCAGGGAGAGCGCATGGCGGACTACCAGCGGGACGGCCGGAGGCCGACGTACGAGGGGCGTCCCCTGCCCCGGCCCGAGGAGGAGGCCGTCGACCAGGGACTGGGCTTCGACCTCGGCACGCTGCTGAGCCGGCGGCGGATGCTGACCTTTCTCGGCCTCGGTGCCGCGACGGCGGGCCTGACTGCCTGCGGAACAGGCGGGKCCGAAGCCTCGGGATCGTCCGGCTCCACCGCGTCGCCCAGCACGTCGTCATCCGCCTCGACCAGCGGGGCGTCCGGGGAGATCCCCCAGGAGACGGCTGGCCCCTACCCGGGYGACGGTTCCAACGGGCCGGACGTGCTCGAGCAGAGCGGCGTGGTCCGCAGCGACATCCGGTCCAGCTTCGGCGGAGCGACCGGCACCGCCGAGGGCGTTCCCATGACGCTGGAGCTGACCATCACCGATCTCGCCGACGGCGTCCCCTTCGCGGGAGTGRCCGTCTACGTGTGGCACTGTGACCGCGAAGGCCGCTACTCGATGTACACCAACGGCATCACCGACCAGAACTACCTGCGCGGCGTCCAGATCGCCGACAAGGCCGGGAAGGTACGCTTCACCAGCATCTTCCCGGCCTGCTACAGCGGACGCTGGCCACACATCCACTTCGAGGTCTACCCCGACCAGGCCAGCATCACCGACGCCACCAAAGCGATCGCCACGTCCCAGGTCGCCCTGCCGAAGAACGTCTGCGACCAAGTCTACGCGCAGCAGGGCTACAAGGCGTCGATCGCGAACCTGTCTCAGGCMAGTCTCGACAGCGACAACGTCTTCGGGGACGACGGTGGCGCCCGCCAGCTCGCCACCGTGACCGGCAACGTCACCAGCGGCTACACGGTCTCCCTCGCCGTCGGCGTCGACACCACGACCACCCCGTCCAGCGGCCAGCCCGCCGGTGCGCCCGGCGGCCAGCCACCGTCCGGCGGGCCCGGCGGGCGGCCGCCGGGTGCGCCGAGCTGACCCACACGACGCATCGGGAGGACACCCCGTCGTCACGGCCAACCCCCTCCGGTTCACGGAGTCGAACTCGACGATCCCGGTGGTCGAGAGGTCTCCGGGGACTCGGGGGGCTGGGGACTCGGGGGGCTGGACAGGTGCGTGGGTGCACAATGGCGCTCTCGACCTCGGGGCGACTCATGCATCGCGGGTTGGGGGAAATCATAGGTCGGGGAAATCGTGGGTTGGGGGAAGGAGAGCCGCGATGTCCGTGCCGGAGGTRCCAGCGCCGGACGAGCTGGTGATTAGCGTGGAGGCTCCGGAGCCCGTTCGGGACGACCTCGGCCTAGAGTTCACCATCGAGTCCGACGTGGATGTCGCCCATCCGCTCGTGACGATCGGTGATTCGCTCACCCATGGCTTCCAGAATCTGGCGGTCCGCAACACCGACCGGTCGTGGCCGGCTCTGCTGGCCGAGGCGATGGGGGTGACGCCGTTTCGCTATCCGGTCTATCCCGGGCCGGATGGCTGCGCCGGCCTCCCCCTCAACATGGAGGAGTTGCTGCGCCACGCGGACACCATTACCAAGGGCCGGCCGCTACCGGCGCACGCGCTACGCCTGATAGTCGCGCTGTACACCCAGGCGCGGGGGGTGCAACGCTACTGGGGCTTCGGCCCGGGCCGGCTCCCCGTCGAGCAGGCGGAATTCAACCACAATCTCGCAATCTACGGTTGGGATGTCCGCGACGCACTCTCGAAGAACGTCGGCTGGTGCCAGGAACAGCTGGCCGAGCACCCCGCCCGCCGGTCCTGGAATCCGCGCAGACTCCTGGTCCAGAACGACGGGCCGATCGCTGCCCTGCGTGCCCTGGCCGGCCCCGGCGACCCGGGTACCACCCAGCTGACGGCGGCGCGGCAGCTCGGTGCCGAGGGCGTCGGCACGCTCGTGGTCGCTCTCGGGGCYAACAACGCGCTGTCCAGCGTTCTGCGGCTGCGGCTGGTCTGGAGCGGAGACAACTTCGCCGACCTGAACGGGAAGAAGGCCTACACGGTATGGCGCCCCGCCCACTTCCAGCAGGAGTACGACCAGCTCGTCACCGAAATCGAAAAGGTGGGAGCCCGGCATGTCGTGCTGGTCACCGTCCCCCACGTCACCGTCGCACCGCTCGCCCGCGGGGTCGGCGACAAGCCGGAAGGCTCGCGATACTTCGCCCGCTACACCTACGCTTGGATCAGCGACGACCAGTTCGACACCGCCGACCCCTGCCTCACCGGGACGCAGTGCCGGCAGATCGACAGCGCCATCGACATGTACAACCAGGTCATCATCGAACACGTCAGGGCGCACCGRCAGGCCGGTGACGACTGGCKGGTCTTCGACCYGTGCGCCCTGCTGGACCGGCTCGCCTACCGCCGCTATCTCGACGACCCGACCACCCGACCGAGCTGGTGGAACCGGTACGGCCCCTATCCGCTACCCCAGGCACTCCGCGAGCTGCACCCCCGGCCCKACACCCGATTCTTCCTCTCCGACGCCCGGGGTCGTACCCAGGGAGGTCTTATCGCGCTCGACGGCGTCCATCCCACCAGCATCGGCTACGGCATCATGGCCAGCGAAATGCTCGCGATCCTGGCCCGCGCGAACGTACCCGGAGCCGTGGGCGCCACCATCGACTTTGCTGATCTCCTGCGTCGGGACACCCTGGTCAGCAACCCGCCCGCCAGCCTCGGCGGCGACTTCCGCACCCTCGGCTGGCTACAGCACCGGCTCCAGCTGTTCGCCGCGCTCACCGAACTCTGGTAAAAACCGAACTCTGGTGAACTCAGCCTCTTTGCTCGTGGACCACGAATGCTATTCAGCCGATCATCCCACACGGCCCTGCTGGTTACCGCTCTTCCCAGGGGGGTCCGCCGGCGAGTAGGGCGGCACACCGCCAGATGAGCAAATATTGCCCTCCGAAAAATTGCCGTTCTGGCGGGAACGCTGTGCGTCGTGGCGTCGGTAGCGCAATGTGGGGACGTCGAGCAGTATTCCGGTGGCGAGGGCGGAGCCGGCAATGAGGGTCGCGGTGTCCTCGACACCGCGCAGCGCCGCCCATCCCCCGACGACGAGGAGCAGGTTTCGGCGCCACATCACCCCGGCCGGATGCACGGGTGGCAGGGTGCGGTCGGGTAAGGCGGACGCCCACGCGACGGCCAGCGCACCGCGGGCCAGCGGCCCGGCGGGCACTGCCAGCGGCGCGGTGCGCAGGGTGCCGTCAGCGTGCAGGTCGCGGGCATGGCCGACCGCGTAGCCTGCCGCGGGATGGGCGGCGAGCGCGCCGCTGAGGTCGGCGAGCGCGCCGGGTTCGAGCTCATCGTCGGCGTCGAGGTTCTGGACCAGCGGCGCGGTGCACGCGCCGAGGGCGATGTTGCGGGCGACCCCGAGGCCTTCCTGGGTGCCGTGCGCGGCGATCCGGACCCGGCCGTCGTCCGCCGCTCCGCAGGCGGTCAGCACGTCGAGGACCTCGTCGGGCGACCCGTCGAGGTGAACCCGCCACGTCCAGTGGGGATGGCTCTGCCGGTGCAGCGAGTCCCACGCCGCGGGCAGGTAACCCGCGTACTCGGCGTGTACCGCGGTGACCACATCGACCCGCATGTTCGCAGTATGTACCGATCCGCCCCGCAGCCGTGTGGTACATATCCGGAGAAGATCTGACGGAGGGGGCACATGGACGTCGCATCGATCAATGCGCGGCTCGGTCAGGCAGCCTCAGCCGACTCCCGCGAGTTGGACCGGGTCTGCGAGGACGTCGCCGCCGAGCTGATCGACGCGAACATCGAACCTCCCTTCCGGGTCTCATCGGCGGACTTCGTCACCGACCCMTGGCTGATCTGCGCCGACCGGTACTGGCGCCGCAGGTTCCTGCGCGAGTCCACCGTCGAGGGCGGCGTTCTTGCGTAGTCGGGTGGTCCAGGTCACCGGGGCGGGTAGGGTGCGTAGCTCGTCGCCGGCGTAGGCGGCGTCGGCGACGGCGTGGATCGTATGTCCGGGCAGTGCGGTGGCCAGTTTCTCGACCATGCGGGCGGCCAGCCACAGCCGGGAGGCCGATGTGGTGTCCTTGCGGACCAGTCGGGCCATCACCGGCAGGCAGATCTGCCGGTCGAGGCAGGGTAGGGTGACGATGATTCCGGCGAGGACCCAGTTGTTGCCGTAGCCGATCTGGCGGGTGTCGACGGCCGAGCCGTCGTGGAACCAGCTCGCGGCCCAGACCTTGGTGCCTCTGCGGTGGAACAGCGTGTCGTCGACCGCCACGGTCACCGGTGCCCCGGCGGGGATCAGAAGGCGCACCGCCAGCCGGGCCAGGGTCACCCCGAGCTCGTCGGCGGACCAGACCGCGGCGGAGAAGAACCGGTGCACCCGGTCGTGCGGCCACACCCGCGACAGCCCGGCGCCGACGAGCATCCCGCACACCGTGCGCCGGCCCGTGGCCGCGAGCATCCCGRCCACCAGGGCGCGGAAAACCCGGAAGGTCGGCACGGTGAAGCACGGTCGGAAATCAGCCAGGAGAACGGCCAGGGAAAACGGTACAGTGACATCCGGGAGCATCGGCGTCCACTCATTCGAGCTGGTTTAGGAAGCGTCGATGCTCCCGCCATCAGCCCGTCGGGAAGCCTGCTTCCTCTACCGGCACGCCGCAGCCGTGCCACACCCGGACACAACTCGTCCCATCAATAGGTTAAATCAACTCGCCTCGCTAACCACCGCGAGACGATCAAGAAAACTGCGAAACTCTAGCCTCCAGGACCCGCAGATGTACGTGCTCCGGACGGGGCTGGAGCGGCTGCTGGCCGCCTACGAGCCCAATCCCGCGTTGATCATGGATGGCAGGTACGACATCCTGACCGCCAACCGCGGTGTCCAGGCACTGCTCGGGGACCTTCCAAAATTCCTGCTCGAACCGCCGATGAATGCCATAAGGATCACCCTTCACCCGGAAGGGCTAGCTCCCCGGATCCGTAACCTTTCCGAGTGGCGCGCACACCTGCTGGAGCGTATCGACCGACAGGTCACGCTACGGCCATCGAGTGAACTCAAGGAATTGTTCAACGAGGTCTCGGCGTACCCGGCGCCTGGTTCGGACGGAGACGGCCAGGCGCACGCCTCCCTCGGCGCGGAGCATTACCCGCTCGCGCTGCCACTGCAGATCCAGGCAGGCGAAACGATCCTGTCTCTCATCTCGACGGTCACCACGTTCAACACGCCTATGGACGTGACCGTCTCCGAACTGGCGGTAGAGACTTTCCTGCCAGCCGATCCGGAGACGGCACAGGCGCTTCAGGTCGCCATGAAAGGCGCACCCGTGGTATGAGCCCCCAGGCCCGGAGAAAGACCCAGGCGAAAGTGCGTGCCGGCCGGGCATCCGTGGCACGGATGTCCGGTCGGCACGTCTCCACCGGGCCGTGCCCGGACCTCCGGGGTCAGGCTCCCGGAAGCCGGTCCAGGAAGCCGCTCACCGAGCTGATTCGTCCGTCCTCGGCGAGAGTGATCACATCAAAGCCGGCCGCCGGAGCCGAGCCATCGGCCTTCGAGACCAGTTCCCAGGAGAAACGAGCGATGTTGTGGTGCCCGTCAGGGGAGCCGGCGAGCCTGAACTCGAAACCGGGGAACTGCTCGTGCGCTCCGCTGATCGCGGCGGCGATGCCGTCGTGCCCGCTGACGTCGGCCAGCGGGTCGGTGTAGGTGCCTTCTTCTGTGAACGCGGCGGCGACCGCGTCCTTCAAGTCCTCGGGAGTGGCGGCGTTCCAGGCGGCGAAGTACCGCTGGACAGCGTCGTTGTACGAAGTCAACTCAGTACCCTTTCAAAATCGTGCTGGATGGTGTTCGGAGTCACACCCGACTGCGACGCAGGGCGGCGAACTGCAGCACGGCGAGACCGCCGACCGTCGCCGCCTGCAGCGGAATCCAGACCTGCCCGGCGATGCTGGGATCGTCGAACCAGAACAACAACGCGACGATGCTGAGCACCGCCCAGGCGAGATTGGCCTCGATCACCGCGTTGACGGCCAGTACCGATGGCCGCGGCCTGCTGGCGAGCCAACCGACAGCCAGGCCGTAGAGGAGCAGGAAAGCGCCCAGAGCGAGCAKCAGATCGCCGCTGACGTCGAACAGCCGCCCCAACGGCCCCGACGCCACCAGATAGGCGATTCCGTTCACCGTGGTGACGACGGCGTCGAGGGCGAGGAAACGCTGTAGCCAGGTGGCCCCGTCCGTCCTGACCTCGGCCCCGGCACGGACCGAGGGTTGGCTCGTGGTCATTGACATCAGCCTCCTCAACGTGATCGTGCGTGGCACAGGCCGCAGGGTGCTGTGCCACGTACAGCGTGTGCCACAGTCGCCGGGATGGTCGATTACCGCCCAGGTAATCGAGCCGCGGTCGGCGCGCACGCTCCGCGGCGGATTTCAGTGGGCTCGGGACGGACGGGCGGCTAGTGCGCCGGTCAAGTAGCCGTGTGTGATCTGTGGTAGGCAGCACCGGTGGGTGGGTGCCGGGTGCCAGCCTCTGATCGGAAGGTGCTGCCTGATGCGTCCTGGGGTGTGGCGTCCACCGGTGGAGCCCTCGGCTGCGGAACAAACAGTGATCAGGCTGGTGCGGCGGGCGAAGCTGTTCGTGTTCCTGCGCCGGTATCGGCATGAGCTGTTCGACRAGGCGTTCCAGACCGAGCTGGCCGAGGTCTACCGCGACAGTCCGAAGGGCCAGCCGCCGGTGCCGCCGGCGCAGCTGGCGTTGGCGCTGATCCTGCAGGCCTACACGGGTATCTCCGACGACGAGGTGATCGAGGCGACGGTGATGGACCGGCGCTGGCAGCTGGTGCTGGACTGCCTGGACACCGACCGTCCCCCGTTTGCCAAGGGCACCCTGGTGGGATTCCGTACCCGGCTGATCAACGCTGGGTGGGATCGGCGGCTGATCGCACGCACCATCGAGATCGCCATGGTGAGCGGGGGGTTCGGGCCGCGGGCGTTACGGGCGGCGTTGGACTCCAGTCCGTTGTGGGGCGCCGRCCGGGTCGAGGACACCCCGAACATGGGACACGCCCTGCGCAAGGCTCTGGGTGTGATCGCGGCCGGGCAGGGGTGGGGGCTGGACGAAGGAACCGCCGTCCTGGCCCGCCGGGCTGGGGCCCCGGTGCTGGCCGGATCCAGCCTGAAAGCCGCGTTGGACGCCGACTGGGACGACCCCGGCGAGCGGGACCACGCTCTGGCGGTGGTGCTGGCCGCCCTGGAGGCGGTGGAGACCTTCATCGCTGCCCAGCCCGCCCCGGTCGGGGCGGCTGTCGCGGTGGCCCGCCAGGTCCGTGACCAGGACGTCGAGACCACCCCGGCCGGTGTGGCCCGGCTGCGCCGCGGGGTAGCGAAAAACCTGACCGAGCTGCACATCGACCGGGCCTACCTGCCCTCCACTCTGGTCCGCGACCGCGACGAGAACCTGCAGGTGTTCTGTAAGGCGTGGCGAGTCCGCAACACCACCGGCCGGTATGACGAGACCGCTTTCACCCTGAACTTCGACCACGGCCAGCTCACCTGCCCGGCCGGGGTGGTCATGCCCTTCACCCCGGGCCGCACCGTCCGTTTCCCAGCAGCGACCTGCGCGGCCTGTCCCCTGCGGGAACAGTGCACCACCAGCACCCGCGGGCGCAGCGTGAGCATCCATCCCGACGAGACTCTGCTCGCCGAACTCCGTGAACGCCAGGCGACCCCGGCCGGCCGCGCCCGCCTGCGGGAACGCACCGCGGTCGAGCACACCCTCGCCCACGTCGGCCACTGGCAGGGCCGCCGCGCCCGCTACCACGGGCAGCGCAAGAACCTGTTCTACCTCCGCCGCACCGCCGTCGTCCACAACCTCCACGTCATCGCCCGCCAAAGAAACGATCAGCAAGCAGCCTGACTACCTGACCGGCGCTCTAGATGTTAGCATTTAGTGGCCGATCGGCTACCCTCTGGTGCCCCCAACGGGATTCGAACCCGTGCTACCGCCTTGAAAGGGCGACGTCCTGGGCCGCTAGACGATGGGGGCGCGGCGACGACCCTCAGCGAGGCTGCGCATCCGCCCAACCGCGACGTCGATCGTCTGAAACACCGCAAGCATAGGGGATGGCCCGGTCGGACGACAAACCCTTCCCGGGCCGATCCCGACCGCTCGGCATCCCCGTGGGAACGCTCCCCTGGCCGGCCAACCACCCGGCTGCCCAACGACTGCCCGGCCACCCGGCCACCCGGCTGCCCGGCTGCCGCGTCACCGGCCCTTCTCCAGGCGTGAACGGCCCGGCGCCTCCTGCCCCGCGGGGCGGCCTGCCGCGGGCGCGATGGCGCGGCGCGGGTCGACCCATCGGTAGCGGGAACGGAAGAAGGCTCGGACCGGCCGCCCCCCGATCGCGATCGAGTGCTCGATCCGCGCCGGCCCGGCGAGATCGAAACTCAGCGTGACCTCGTCGGCCCGGTCCCCGGGAGTGTTCGGATCATAGACACGGAGCGTGATCGACGTTCCGGCCTGGACGTAGGCGTAGGCGAGCACCTGATGGTTCAGGCCGAGCAGCCGCGGATCGGGGGAGCGCACCGTGATGATCCCGATCGGGGACAGCAACCCCTCGTCCAGATCGAGCCGGATCCGTGGCCACTCATCCGCCAGGCTCGTCCGCGCGACTCCCGGCCGGACCCGGATCCCCCGGTTGACGTCGGCATCGGCGCCCTGCATGAGCCGGTAGTAGCGGGCCACCCCCCGCGGGATGTCGAAGCTCTCCAGCAGGCGGCGGACGAGGTACGCGTACAGCGGGGAACCGACTGCCGGCGCCACGACGTCAGGCGGCGGCCCGATTCCGGCCTCGAACAGATCACGCACAGCGTAGATCATCCCGCCGCACAGGCCCCGGCTGGCGTCGCCGAGGCCCAGCCGCCGAGTCGACCATGGCGCCGAAACGGCCAACAACGGTTGCGGAGCGAAGCTGTTCGTGAACCGGAACGCGCTGGTACTGGGCCGGAAACCGGGCACAGTCGACTCCCGCCCCCAGCCCTGGTTATCGGCGCCGCCCGACGTCACGGTGCCGGGCGGGTTACGGCGCCAGGCGGCGGTCCAACGATGATCAACCTCCGGGCAGCTCGGATCTCTGTCCAGCGATCTCTGTCCAGCCTCTCGGCTGTCCAGGGCCTCGGCCGTCCGTCCAGTGCCTTGGCCCAGCGCGACGAGACCGGCGGACAGCCGTAACGGCCGTCCGCCGGTTCCCCAGCAGGTCCACCCAGCGCCCTCCCGGTGCGGAGGTGGTCCTTGACGCGGGACGTCGGCGGGACAGGATCCCGACGCATGGGCTCACCCACATGCCGGACGACCCGACGCCTGGATCTATCTACCCCTCCATCAGCGGCCCGATGGTGATACCGCAGCCTCCGGCCGTCGTCCGATACGGGACGATCAACCGCTCTCGAGACCTTCGGCCCTATTCCGCGGGACTCACGACCGACACCCTCGCACTGTCAGCCGTGCGGCCCGCACCCGAGGAGAGGAGGGGGCTCGTGCAACGCGCCAGGTTGGCGCGAACCTAGATGTCACTYCCGATGCTCGGAACTCCCTTCAACAGGGCACGCACCTCCGCCTCTCGGTACCGGCGGTGACCGCCCAGAGTCCGAATCGACGTCAGCTTTCCGGCCTTCGCCCACCGGGTCACGGTCTTCGGGTCTACCCGAAACATCGTGGCAACCTCGGCGGGCGTCAGCAGCGGCTCAGCGTCTGGCGTTCGTGTCGTCATTGCGTTGGYCTCCCGTCACAGAGCGTCGCTCCGTCCCATACAGATCGTGCATCCTTCGGGGGCATTTCGGACATGGCACGTCAGGACCATCTACTGACTAGTCACAGCTCGTCCGACGCGGGCGGCAACTCTCAGTTAACAGAATGCGCCGATCAGCTCGCGGATTCCCGTGCCTGCAAGGGCCTCCACCTCATCAGGACTCGTTCGTAGGCTTCGACCGCTAGGTCTGTTCGCCCACGGCGTAACGCACTGACAGCCTCGACGATGTCCTCTACAGAGTTGTCGCGCCGAAGCATGTCATCGTCCAGCAGGTCAACTAGCCCGTCGTAGTCCAGTTCGACCCTGCTCTGCGGATGGAAGGACCCCAGCCAACGGGCCAGCTCGCCGACGCCCTCGACTCCTGGGGCGTCCGGAGAGCTCGCCCGCAGCGCCTCCACCGCCTCCACCRCCCGGCCCGCCCGCCGTCTGGCGAGGCTCATCGTGGTGCGGTAGATCATGGACCGCTCGGCAGTGTCCCCCGTGACCAGGGACCGTTCGGCCGGGTCGAAGAGCAGGAACCACGGCGGTGGCACCATCCAGGTACAGGTCTGCACGTGGACCTTGAGCGCGGGGCGGCGGGCCTTCCACCGGTCCAGCTCGACCTCGGCCGRCTCGATGATCCGCCGTGGCAGGAACGCCTCCGCGACGCGGTCGGGCATCAGRCCGCGGAACTCGAGCGCCGCCTGCCACACCCGCAGCTGGGTCGACCACGGACAGACGAACATCAGACCGTCGATCCACTGGACGAAGGCCGACTCGTCGGCGACGTCAAGGGTGGGATGGACGGTCGCGACCAGCGCCAGGACCCGCTCCCGGCGGGTCCCGGCCCGGCGCGAAGGCGGCCCCGCGGCGGCGTAACGCTGCCAGCGGCCACGTTCGGCCGCGGGAAAGGCAGCGAGCGGTTCGTACACCCGCAGATACGCCGCGGGGGAGACGACGGGCACCTCAGGACCCACTTACCGCGCGCGATCCGACCGACGACACCCACGCGGATGCCCTGGATCCTGGCATGCCTCGATCCTGGCACGTCCACACACAAGCCGTCCGGCCTACCGGCGCCGTAGGGTTCGCCAGGACACGATCTGCGGGCCCTGGGCGCGGCGCGGGGTGGTTGGCCCGGCGCGCGGGATCAGGGCGGTGGGGGCCACGGGCCCCACGGAGGCCCCCAGAAGGCCCCCAGAAGGCCCCGAGGAGAGAGGTGCGCCATGTCGTCCCTGTTCAGCGCCGTTTGTGACCATGAGCAGGTGCTGTTGTGCTCGGACCGTCCCTCGGGTCTTCACGCGATCATCGCCATCTACTCGACGGCGCTGGGGCCGTCGCTGGGCGGTACCCGCTTCCACCCCTACGCCGACGAGGAAGTCGCGTTGGCGGACGCCCTCGCCCTGTCCCGGGCGATGGCCTACAAGGCCGCCTGCGCCGGGCTGGACCTCGGCGGCGGCAAGGCCGTCATCATCGGTGATCCGGCCGTCGCGAAGTCGGAGCCACTGCTGCGCGCCTTCGGCCGCCATGTCGCATCACTGGGCGGCCGATACATCACCGCTTGCGACGTCGGTACCTATGTGGCGGACATGGACGTCATCGCCCGGGAAACCCGGTGGGTAACCGGACGGTCACCGGCGCACGGCGGTTCGGGCGACTCCGGCGTGCTGACCGCCTACGGGGTCTTCGAGGGCATGCGCRCCGCCGCCCGGCACCGGTGGGGAACGCCGAGCCTGGCGGGGCGCCGCGTCGCGGTCTCGGGAGTCGGCAAGGTCGGGCGGCGGCTCGTCGGGCATCTCCTCGACAGCGGCGCCTCGGTGGTCGCGGGCGACGTGGACCCGGTGGCCCTGGCCCGGCTGCGGGTGGAGTTCCCGGCGGCCGAGACCGTGCCGGACCCGGACGATCTGCTCGACCTCGACATCGACGTGTACGCCCCCTGCGCGCTGGGCGGAGCGCTGAGCGCGGAGACCGTCCGCCGGCTGCGAGCCGGCGTCGTCTGCGGCGGCGCCAACAACCAGCTCGCGCAGCCCGAGGTCGGGCGGCAGCTCGCCGACGCCGGAGTCCTGTACGCCCCCGACTTCGTGGTCAACGCCGGCGGCCTGATCCAGGTCGCGGACGAGATCGAGGGCTACTCGCCGGAGCGGGCCCGGGCCAGGGCCGCGCAGATCTTCGACACCACCTCGGAGGTGTTCCGCCTCGCCGAGGCCGAGGAGGTGACCCCGACCGAGGCCGCGGAGCGGCTCGCCGAACGCCGCATGACCGACGTGGGACGCCTGCGGGGGATCCTGCTGCCCTGACGCCGACCGCGGATGGGGTGAGACGCACCGTGAGGCGAGGCACACCGTGAGGCGAGGCACACCGTGAGGCGAGGCACACCGTGAGGCGAGGCACGATCACCCGCCCGGCGGAGGCCTGAACGTCAATGGGAACAGGTGACGGTGATCACATCCAGGCCCCGTCAAACGGGCCGCCGACGGCGGGGACGAGCGGATATCCCCGATCGAACCCACCGGACAAGCGGGTTCATACACCGTTTCCGATCGCGGACACCTTGTCCGGGGACAGGCAACTGTCGGGTTGGCGTGCCGAGAAGCCTCCGGTCCCTGTAGTCTCGGGAAGCACGAGACAGTGAGAGCACCGGGGCGGGTCCCCGTCGTCATGTTCGAGGGGGTCGAGCCATGGGGCGCGGCCGAGCTAAGGCCAAGCAGACGAAAGTCGCCCGCGAGCTCAAGTACAACTCGCCCACTATGGATCTCGACCGATTGAAGGCGGATCTGGGCGCGGGCTCGACGCGCGAGAACAACAACGACGACTCGTACGTAGATGACGACTACGGATACGACGCCTACGCAGACGACGAGGACGATCGACGTTCCTCCCGCTGACAGCGTCGCTTCGGTAGTCGCTCACCGCGGCAGGCTCACCGCGGTGGTCGTCGCCGACGGTGGTCGTCCGGGCTCAGGCCCGGGCTCCCACCGCCATAACGTGCTGCCGTGATGTTGGCCGCGCTGCATGCTTCTTCGCCAGTTCACTCCTGATCAGCCCAGGCTGCCCGGACAGGTTGCCCAACCTGCCCGGAGGGGCTGCCCTGCCCGGACGTGCTGTCCCGGACGTGCTGTCCCGGACGTGCTGTCCCGGACGGGCCGCCTCAGCGTGGATGCCGGCCGGCGAGCCGGGCCCTGGCCACGCCGGCTGGCTCCGGAGCGTCCGCCGTGCCGACCTCCCCTGCCACCCAGGCCGGCACGTCCCGCGCGGCGAGCAGCGCGAGAGCGTCGGCGACCGCGGTGGCCGGCAAGACCGCCACCATGCCGACTCCCTGGTTGAAGGTGGCTTCCATGTCCGCCTGGGTCACCTCGCCGCGCTCGGCGAGCAGACCGAAGATCGGGGGCACTGACCACGACGCCCGGTCCACCGTGGCCAGCAGGCCCRGCGGGATGACCCGGGCGAGGTTCGCCGCGAGACCGCCGCCGGTGATGTGGGCGAAGGTGTGCACCTCGACAGCCGCGGCCAGCGCCAGGCAGTCCCGAGCATAGATGCGGGTCGGAACCAGCAGGGACGTGCCCAGCGTGCCCCCCAGGGACGGGACGTATGCCTCCAGATCCTCCCGCGCGGTCTCGGGAATCCCACCGGGCTGGCCAGAATCGACAGGACCGAACAAGATATGCCGTACGAGCGAGAAGCCGTTGGAGTGGATGCCRGATGATGCCATCGCGACCACCACGTCCCCGGGCCGGACTCGCTCCGGCCCGAGCACGTCGTCGGCCTCCACGACCCCGACCCCCGTCGCGGCCAGGTCGTAGTCGTCGCTACCCATGAGCCCGGGGTGCTCGGCGGTCTCCCCGCCGACCAGCGCCGCCCCCGCCTGCTCGCAGCCGGTTGCGATGCCGGAGACGATCTCGGCCACGCGCGCGGGGACCAGGGAGCCGCACGCGATGTAGTCGAGCAGGAACAGCGGCTCCGCGCCGCACACCACGAGGTCGTCGACAACCATGGCGACCAGATCAATGCCCACGGTGTCGTGCGTGTCCAGGGCCCGGGCAACGGCAATCTTGGTGCCCACACCGTCGGTCGACGAGGCGAGCAGCGGCCGACGGTACCGCGCCGTATCCAGCGCGAACAGGCCGGCGAATCCGCCGAGCGAACCGACGACCTCGGGCCGGATCGCGCGCGCGACGTGACCGCGCATCAGCTCGACGGCACGCTCGCCCGCGGCCACGTTGACCCCGGCCGCCCGGTACGAGTTCAATCCACCGCTCATGCGGGCCTCACCCCGGCCGGCTCGGGCTCGGACTCAAGATCGGGCTCGGGCTCAGGCTCGGCGTCGTGGTTGTCCGGGGAGGGATCGGCACCGTTCATGCCCAGCGTCACGCCGCGCCGCAACGCCTCGGCGATCATGTCCTCGGTGGTCTCCGCGCCGCCCGTCGCCTCCAGCCGATGCTTGCCGAGCTTGTCGGAATCGTTCAGCGGAACCGGGTACACGCCGTCGAAGCAGGCCCGGCAGAGCGTGCCGGCCGGTTGGCGGGAGGCCTCGACGAGGCCCTCCAACGAGACGTAGGCCAGCGAGTCGGCCCCGAGAGAGGCTCTGATCTCCTCGATGCCCGCCTCACTGGCGATCAGCTCGGCGCGGGTCGCGAAGTCGATGCCGTAGAAGCAGGGCCACCGTACCGGCGGCGAGGAGATCCGGATGTGGACCTCGGCGGCGCCGGCCTCCCGCAGCATGCGCACCAGCGCGCGCTGCGTGTTGCCGCGGACGATCGAGTCGTCCACCACGACGAGGCGACGCCCCTCGATCACATCCCGCAGGGGGTTCAGCTTGAGCCGGATCCCGCGCTGCCGAATCGTCTGCGAGGGCTGGATGAAGGTGCGCCCGACGTAGGAGTTCTTGACCAGGCCCTCACCGAACGGGATACCCGACTCCTCCGCGTAGCCGACCGCGGCGGGTACCCCGGACTGCGGCACGGGGATGACCAGGTCGGCCTCCACCGGCGCCTCGCGGGCCAGCTGCCGGCCAACATCGACCCGGGTGGCGTGCACGGAACGTCCGGCGATCGACGTGTCCGGGCGGGCGAGATAGACGTACTCGAACAGGCAGCCGTGCGGATCGGGCCGGGCGAACGTGCGCGAACGCACCCCCTCGGCGTCGATGACGACCAGCTCGCCKGGAACGATCTCCCGTACGAGGGTGGCGCCGACGATGTCGAGGGCGGCCGTCTCGCTGGCGATGATCCACGCGCCGTCGGGATGGCCGTCGAGCCGGCCGAGCACGAGCGGGTGGATCCCGTGCGCGTCCCGGGCGGCATACAGCGTCGAGGCGTCCGAGAAGACCAGCGAGAAGGCCCCGGTCAGGCGGGGCAGCACGTCCATCGCCGCGTCGACGAGGGTCGGGCCGGGATGGTCGGCGAGCATGGCGGTGATGAGGTCCGAGTCGGTGGTCGCCCGCAGGCGGTCCCGCTCCGCGCCGAGCGTCCGCGCGAGCTCGACGATGTTGGTGAGGTTGCCGTTGTGYCCGAGCGCGATGGGGCCGCCGAAGCGGGCGGTGCGGTACGACGGCTGGGCGTTCTCCCAGGTGGAGGAGCCCGTCGTCGAGTACCGGGTGTGACCGACCGCCACATGGCCGCTCAGGCTGGACAGGGTGACCTCGTCGAAGACCTGAGCGACAAGCCCCAGTTCCTTGAAGACCACCACGGTCCGACCGTCCCCGACCGCGATGCCGGCAGCCTCCTGCCCGCGGTGCTGCAGCGCGTACAGACCGTAGTAGGCCAGGTTCGCCACGTCCTCACCGGGCGCCCACACCCCGAACACACCGCAGGCGTCACGCGGCCCCGGCTCGTCGGAGAGGTCTGATTCCCATCCGGGGGTGGCGCCGAAGCGGGGTGCGACGTCTGGCACCAGGACTCCTCGACAGGTCAGGGACACCGAAGAATGCGGACGATCTCGCGCGGGACCATGCGGGACCACAGAGGTGCCGGGCTCGTCCGCTGACGTGCCGAGACGTGCCGAGACGCGCCGACCACTCCGACCACCGCCTCACCCCGGCAGCTACCTTCCACCACGCTAGCAGTGAGGACGCGCATCGGCCGTTGTGCGCGCATGCCCGGACGGACCAGATCGTCCCTGGTAGATCATCCGGACCAGCCAACCCGCATCTACAGGAGGGGCAGGTAGGAACTGAGGTCGGCGCGCTCGCCGCTGGCCGCGACCCGGCCGTCGGCCACCGCCTCGGCCCACGGCAGGCGGCCCGCGCACAGCAGGACGAAGGCGACGGGTTCGGCCTCGACGACATTCGGCGGTGTGCCCCGGGTATGGCGTGGACCCTCGACGATCTGCACGGCTGTGAACGGCGGCACCCGCAGTTCCACCGAGCGTCCGGGTGCCCGCTCGGCGAACATCTCCGCGAACACCTTCGTCGCCGCCCTGAGCGCATCCCGGACCGGCGTGACGCCTAGATCGAGGCCGTGCACCACCGCCTCGACCGCTCGGGTGCGCAGGAACTCCGCCAGTCGCATTGGGCCGCCCGGCGTCGGGACCACCGCTTCCTGAGTCACCGCGGCCATGGCGGCCACCGCGGCCGACACCTCGCCGGCCAGCCGGCCTCTGATCTCGGCCGGCCCACGGTTCGCCGCCAGCGAGCGGGCGGTGTCCGCGACGGCCTCCGTCCGGGTTCCGGCGCCCGTCAGGTAGCCGCTCGCGGTGACGAGATCCCTCGCCGTGACGAGATCCGTCGTGCGCCGGGACGCCGGGACCGCGGGGGCCAGGGCCTCGGTGAGCGCGGACGCGGAGCGGGAGACGTGCAGGACGAGGTCGCCGACCGTCCAGCCGGGCAGCGGACTCGGCACCCCGAGGGCCCCGTCGGGCAGGACACTCACCGCATCGACGATCCGCTGCCACTGGTCCGCCAACGTCGCGGCCAGCTCGGTACCGGTCGCCCTGGGATCCTGGCGGCGTCCGCGGGGTGGCACCCCTCCATCCTGCCCGGCGCCGCGTCCCGGCCGGATAGCCTACCTGCCAGATACCACCAGGCACCACCCGATAACATCTAGTACAAACCGGTACAAACCGGTACGCGGTTATATCCGGCTGTCCGCGCGCGCCGGTGTGCCGGACCCGATCCCCCGCCCTGCCGGGCAGGAAGACGAGTATGGACGGGTGCCAGTGACGATCCCGCGCGCTCCCGCCGACGAGTACGCAACCGCCGCGATCCGGCAGCGGGTTCTTGACGCCTGGGCCGCCTCCCCGGCCCGCTTCCGGGAAGACGCCAATGCCGAGGAGGACGCGGCTCTCGGCGCCTACCGCGACCGCCTCGTCGTCGAACTTGTGCAGAACGCGGTCGACGCCGCGCGTGAGGCCGGCGTCCCGGCCCGGGTGTACCTGCGGCTGCGCACCTCCGCTTCGGAGTCGGATGCTCCGGATGCTTCGAAGACCGGCGCCGGTCCCGGGGGCCTGCTGGAGATCGCCAACACGGGGGCACCGCTGAGCCCGGCGGGGGTGGAGGCGCTGTCGACCCTGCGTGCCTCGGCGAAACGGGACACCACGTCGGTAGGGCGGTTCGGCGCCGGGTTCGCCGCAGTGCTCGCGGTGAGCGACGATCCCTCGATCGTCTCCCGGTCCCGCCCGGGCGGGGGGGCGTCCGGAGTCACCTGGTCGAAGAGCAGGGTGATCAAGGCCGTGACGGCCGCGGGGGTGGGCTGCGCCGGCACCACGACGCCGGCGCCGGGCCTGACCGAAGAACTGGCCCGGCGCGACGGGGCGGTACCCATCCTCCGGCTGCCATTCGATCTTCCCGCGCCGCCCGCACCGCCGGACGGGTACGACACCGTGATCCGCCTCCCGCTGCGGGACGTCGCGGCGGCCACGGCGGCCCGGGATCTGCTGGCCGGGCTCGATCCGACCCTGCCGCTCGTCCTCGGCGGTCCCAGCGAGATCGTGGTTGACGTCGACGGAGCCGTTCGGACGATCACCTGTCGATGGATCCGCGGGGGCGGCTCATCCCAGCCCGCGCCGGGCGTGACGGCGACCCGCGTGGAGATCGCCGATCTCGACGGCGAGCGCTGGCGCGGCATCGCCCGTAGCGGCGTGATCCCGGCCAACCTGCTGGCCGACCGCCCGGTAGAGGAGCGCGGCCGGAACCGCTTCACCGCCCGGGTCATGGTCCGCGACGGCGGATGGCCCGAGGGCGTCGCCCGGGTCGTGCGGGCACCTCAGCCGACGGACGAACCGATCTCGCTGCCGATCCTGGCGAGCGTCGAGCTGCCACTGGATCCCTCGCGTCGACACACGGTATCGGGTCCGTTACGAGACTGGCTCACCGATCAGCTGAGCGCGGCCACCGTGGCGCTGGCCGAATACCTGGGCGCCGGCAGGAACCCAGACGCCGGCAGGAACCCAGACGCCGGCAGGAACCCAGACGCCGGCAGGGACCCAGCCGAGACACCCGGCGACCCGCTGGCCGCGCTGGCCCTCGTGCCGACGGGGCTGCCGGTGGGCGAAGTCGACGGCAGGCTACGGGACGTGCTGACCCGACTTCTCCCGGACGCGGCGATGCTGCCCGCCGGTCTGCGTGGCCGGGACTGTTCCGTCTGCGATCTCGGCCCCGCGACCGATGCGGTCACCGAGCTGCTGCGCTCCTGCGGAGCCGACCCGGCCGAGGCCTGGACCGAGGCCGACCCGGCCGAGATCGCCGGCACGGACGGGGCGGGTCCGGATAGCGACGACACCGTCGCGGCGAAGGTCGATGGGCAGGTTCCCGGCCTGCTCCCGGCGGCCTATGCGGCCCGCCGGTGGCGTACCGCACTCTCCGCCCTGGGCGTTCGACGGGTGGACAGCGCCGCCCTAGTCGAGCTGCTCTCCGGGGTGCCCCGCCCGCCACACTGGTGGGGACGTCTCTATCCGCTCCTGGTCGGGGCGCCGGACCGGGATGCGCTCGGCGCGCTTCCGGTACCGGTCACGGAGGTTCCCGCGCCCTGGGAGGACACCGAGCCGCGCGGGGCAGCCGGGTCCARCGCCTTGCGGACGCGGATGGTCACCGGTCCGCGTGGGACCCTGCTGCCCACCGCCGACCTCGACATCGTCGCGCTGGCCCGATCGGGGCTGCCGCTGCGGGTCGTGCATCCCGACGCCTGCGCCCAGGACGCGGCGCGGGATGCCCTGCGCACCCTCGGCGCGCTTGAGGGCACTCCAGCGGGTGTCCTAAGGGATGCGGCGGTACGCGAGGCGGTCCTGGACGCCGATCCGGAGGACGATCCCGATGATCTCACCGCCCTGGCGAACGCGGTGCTGGCGCTGGTCCGGGACGCGGGCGAGGAGTCCGCGGCCGACCTGAGCTGGCTCGACGAGCTGCTGCTGCCGGACGGCGACGGTGACTTCACCCCGGCCGGCGAGCTGCTGATCCAGGGAGGCCCCCTGGATCGGGTGCTCGCCGAGGACGCGCCCTTCGGCACCCTGAGCGCCGAGGTCGCGCGGGCCTGGCCCGCCGAGGTACTGGCGAAGGTCGGTGTGCTGCGCACCTTCGGGGTGTTGCACGCCCACGACCTGCCGTTGGATCCCGACGAGCAGATCCTGCTTGACCTCGACGACAGCGACATCTGGGTTGACGACGTCGCGGCGGACGACCACGGCGCGCCGGGCGGCTCGGCGAACCTGCGTCGGCCGCCTCCCGGCGGGCCACCGGCACCCGCCATGATCGGGGTGTTCGCGGCGGTACGCGACCTCGAACTCGTCGACCGGACCGCCTGGCCCGAGGCGCTCGCCGAGCTCGCCCGACCACCGTTGCGGGACATCGTGTTCGCCCCCGAGCCGTCCTATACGCGCTGGTGGCTGGCGCGGCACGCGGTGCTGCCCGTCGGTGGCGACGGCCGGGTGCCCCGCTCCGCGGAACACCCGGCGGAGCGCTCCGCGGAACACCCGGCGCACCGGGACAGCAGGGTTCTGCCTCCGGGCGAGCTCGTCCTACCCGACGCGGACCCCCTGCTCACCGGGCTGTTCGCGCCGGCGGCACCGCTCCCGGGGGTCGACGACGAGTTCCTGCGCCACCTCGGCTGCCGGCTGACGCTGGAGGACGTCCTCGGCGACCTGGGCGCGGTGATGGACCTGCTCGACCGGCTGGGCGACGTTGACCGGGACGTGCCGTGGCCCGCGGCTCGCACGCTGTACATCGCCGCGGTCGACGCGGTGGCCCGGGTCCTGACGGCGCCGGACGGTTCCGCCCACGACGGGCGGTTCGACCCGCCGCTGACCGTCCGCACCCCGGACGGCGTCCGGGCCTGCGCCGACGTCGTCGTGGTGGACGCACCGGACATGCTGGGGCYGCTCGRCGCGGACCGCTTCGGGCTGCGTCTCCCGCTGGACCGGGCGGCCGAGGTGGCCCACGTCCTCGGCGTGCGCCTCACCGCCGAGGCGGGCACCTGCGAGATCGCCTCGGCGGGCCCCGGCGAGGCCCGGCAGGCACCGGACGGCACACCGTACCGGGTTCACGACCCGCTGCTGGTCGAGGATCTCGCCGGCAGGCCAACCCGGGTGCCCTGGCGGGTACTCGGCGGGATCGGCGGCGAGATCCACGTGGATGCCGAGGCCGGCTCGGACGCGCTCGCGCGGGCCCTGGCCTGGCGCGGCGGGCAGTGGGACCGGCGGCATGCGCTGGCCGCGGCGCTGCGCGACCCCGACGGTGCCGCCTTCCGAGCCGCGGAGGACGACCTMGACGAGACCTGAGCCGCGCCGCTGGGTTCCGGTCGCCGGACTATCGATCCGCGTGGTCAGGGTTTCCCCGCGCCCGCAGCCGGTTGCGGCGGCGGATCACGATCCACAGGCCGGCGAGCCCGAGGACGAAGCCGCAGATCGCCGTCGCGAACCACCAGAGCCGGCCGTCGCCCCGCAGCTCGTCGAGGAAGAACGCCATGACCAGCGCGGCGATGGCCCACAGCACGGTTCCCACCGCGACGGAGGCGACCCCGTCGTAGGGCAACGGTTCGGGCGCGGACGGGCGGGTTGTCGCGGCGGGCTCGCCGCCCTCCGGGACGGGCGGTACCTCGGGGGCGTGCGCACCACCCGTGGAATCGCTGCTTGCTGAGACGCTCATCCCGCTCGACGCTACCCTCTCGGCTCGCGGCCGGGCTGCTCGCGGCCGGGATGATAGTCAGGAGTCGTCCGCCGGTTCGACGAGCCACTCGTCGAACCGGCGTCTCGTCACGTCGCTCAGCAGGGCGATATCGGAACGGAACCCGTCCCGCAGCCGGGCCCCGATCGCCGGATCCAGCCGGGGGGCCGGGAAGGCCGGCACGGACGGGGGCGTCGGCACGGACGTCCCGGGTGGCCCGGGACGGCCTCGGCGCTCGACCCCCAGCTTGACCCCCAGCTTGACCCCCAGGAAACCGTGGGCCCGTCGAATGACGGCGGCGGGATCCCCGATCAGATCGCGGTGCGCCGTCAGGAGTACCTGCTCGCGGGGGAACAGCGTGAACAGCCGCTGCAGCTGCGTGCCGTACCTGCCCAGGGCCAGGTAGCGCCACGGCCATGGCCAGCACGCGGCCGTCCGGGCGGCCTCGGCGGCCACGGCACGTTCGAAATCGTCGAGGTCCTCAAGACCGGCCAGCCGCATCCGGACCCAGTTCGCATAGGCCCGCTCCACCGGATCACGAAGAACGACGATGAGCTTCGCGTAGGGAAGCAGTTCGTGAATATGCCGCAGCGCCGTGAAGTCGGCGAGATAGTACGGGGTGCTCTCGCCGCGCACCGCACCCGCCGGAGCCGCGTCGAACAGCGCCTCGTAGTCGGATCGCCGACGGACAGGTGATCGCTCGCCCGGCCCGGCGCGAGCCACACAGCCCGGACGACCGGCACTCCCGCCGGCTTTGTCCCAAACGGAACAGACGACGCCGGCCCGGCCTGCCGTGGTGACGTCGAGCCCGCTTTCCAGGATGCGCCCGGCCAGGAAGTACCCCGGTTGCGGGATCTCGGACATGAAGACGGATCGATGGCGGCCGAGTTCCTCGTGCAGGACCTCCGTACCCGCGTCGGGAGCACCGATCACGAAGAAATCAGGCAGAGCCACGGCATCTCCTGTTCCTGACGTCCCCGGCCGCGGTTCCTGGAACAGTCCGTGAGTATATTCACGCTTCTCCATCGGGAAGATGGATATCCCGGGACCTCCACGGCCGGCGTCATGCACCACGGATTCCACCGAAAGACCAAGAGGTGAGATAAGTCATACTTTTCAATGCTTGGCGACCACCGGAGCAGTGTGCTTCCGTTGCTCTTGTGTTGAAGCGGCTGATCCTGGTCACCCGGGGCCACATTGATCTGCTCCGCGTTGCCTCGRCCGCCTGTCCGGCGGCCTGACGGGCAGCCGCCTACCTCCCGCACGGCGCTTCACGAAGCGTCAGTCGGTCCGGACGCCGCACCAGGGCACGCCACCGTCTGTCAACCGACGTTGCCTCGTCTCGCGCGAACCGGCAAGCATCGCCAGGAAAGCCCCACCGGGCAGCGTCATCGCTGGTAGCTGCACATGCCGACCTCCCCCGAACAACATCGGCCCCGCCCTCCCCCGCCGCCGCCGGTGAGAGACACCGCCACCATCTTCGCGCCACCGCGCCGCGTACCCGGCGGACCCACCGGCCAGAACGCTGACACGTCGACGGCATCTCGCCGCCCACCCGATCTTCGGTGACCGAGAGAAACCTGACCGAAAGGCCAGCAATGCCCCCGCAGACGACCGTCCTCCCGTACCGGACGCCCCACACCGCGCCCTCCCGTGCGGCGTCCGTTCCGGCGGCGTCCCTTCCACGACCGTCCCGGCCGAGACCGTCCCTGCCGAGACCGTCCCTGCCMGCGACGGCGCCCACGCACACGCCCGACGCCGGCCTCCGGACCGGCCAGTGGGAGATCGCGCCGCCGCCCCAGCGCGGGGTGTGGGTCGACCGCACCGCCTGGCTCGCCACCGTTGACGGCCGGACCCTGCAGCTGACCTACCTGGAGTTCGAGGTACTGGACTTCTTCGTCCGCCATCCCGGGCAGGCGTACAGCCGGGAGGCACTGCTCTGCTCGGTCTGGGGCCATCAGGTCGACGACGAGTCGGCTCCCRACATCCGCACGGTGGATGTCCTGGTGACGCGGCTGCGGCGCAAGCTCGGCCCGGAGCACCGGGACCGCATCGAGACCATCCGCCGCGTGGGCTACCGCTACCGCCCGGCGGATCCCTCGACCGACGGTTGACCGCCGACGAGGTCCCAGACCGTCTCCGCCCGGTAGGTGGGGGATGATCCGGACTCGCCGCCGCCCGAGCTGCTCATCAGGATGAGCCGCTCGACGCTCCAGGGCAGCGGTGGGACATCGGCACGCAACAGCTCGACGAGCGGTTCCAGTGCTCGCCCGCGTCCGTTCGGCACCCGGGCGAGTGTCAGATGTGCGCGCAACGGACGGGTGTTCCGGCGGGCCGCCCCGGCACGCTCGGCGGCCCGCCGGACCCCGACCGCCAGCGCCGTCAGGCGTGGGCTGGCTCGCGAGCCTGCCACGTCACCGGCGGCCGCGGCGGCGGCCGCGGCAATGCCGTCGACGGATGCGTCCGCGGTCACCGGCGGTGGCTGCCGCACCGCGGTCCACAGCACCCGATCGCCGAACCGTCCGCCGCCGACCGTCTCGACGGCGAACGGGCCGTGCCGGCGTGCCACCCGCGCCAGTCTCACGCCGAGCTCGGCGCGCCGGTCGTCCGGCACCGGCCCGAGGAAGGCGAACGTGACGTGCCACTGGTCCGGCGTGGTCCAGCGCAGATCCGCCGCCGCGGCGCGCGTCCTGCGCACGGCCGCGAGCAGCGCCTCGGCGACCTCGGGGGGTGGGACGGCCGCCACGAACAGTCTGGTTGCCAGCTCAACCTCCCTGGAACGACAGGCTCCCTCTCCCTGGGACGAGACGACAGTCTCCCTGGGACGAGACGAACAGTGCGGCACGGACCTGCTCCGGGCTCGGATGGCGAGCGCTCGGCCTCCGATCGGTTCTCGGCGACAATCGGGTTGACCGGCGACCCTCGCCACCGGACGGGGAGCACTATCAATGCTGTGACGACGCTCCCCGATCTGGTGCCGCCGCGCGATCCCGCCCTTTCTCAGGCCTGGCGGGAGCTGCGGCGCGTCGTGCGTCGGCGGCAGCCGGACCTGCCCCTCGCGATGGCCCTGGTCACCGACGGCTCGGACAGCACTACCGCCGAGGTGCTGCGCGATGCCGGGGTCGACGTCGTCGGTCTCCTCGCCCCGGAGCCGCTGGAGTCCCTGGCCTGGGCCGCCGAGGCGGGTGTCCGACGGGCGTACGCCGATCTGCTCACCTTGCTCTCGGACGACATCGAGGCGGTCTGCGTGGAGATGCCGCCGCCCGCCTCCGACATCGTCGCCCGGCAAGCGGCCGAGATCGGCCTGCACGTGCTCCTGGCCGGGCCGGCGACCGTCGAGGCCGAGGCCCTGCGCGCGGTCGCCGACCTCGCCGAGGAGGGTGATCTCGCCCACGTGGTCGCGCTCGACGGGCGGGCCTGGCCGGCTGCCACCCACGTCGCGGCGACCGTTCCCTCCCTGGGCCGGCTCACCCAGATGACCGTGGTGGGCGCGCCGAACGGGCCCGCCGGGCGAGTCGAGATCATCGATCTGGCGATGCGCTGGTGCGGCGAGATCCTCGCGGTCTGCGCCGATCCGGCCGCGATGCCCGCCCCGGCGCTCACCCCGGACGCACCGGTGACGCTGGCCCTGCTGGCGGCGAGCGGCGCGACGGTCCTGATCAACGAGCAGATGGGCGGGAACCTCGGCACAGCCACCCTCACGGTATGCGGCGACTCCGGACGCATCGTCGTCCGGGGCCGTCTGGTCCGCCGCCAGGACGGCAGCGGCATCCGGGATCTGATGATGCCGACCGTGCCGACCTCCCGGCCGGGGCTGATGGAGGCCACCTACGACGTGGTGCGTGCCACCGAACTCGACGACGCCCGGCTGGTCCGCGGCGCCACCTTCCACGACCTGCTCACCGCGAACCACCTGATGGCCGCCGCGCAGACCTCCCATCAGCAGGGCGGTTGGGTGGAGCTCTGAACGGCGGTCGGAACGATGCTCGGATCGGCGGGCAGCCTACGAGCCGGCAAGCGCGTCCAGGATCGGTGCGGCGCGGTTCAGCGCGGCGATCTCCTCGAGTGAGAGCTCGGCCAGCCGATCGGTCAGCCATTCGTCCCGGCGCCGACGGTCGTCCTCGAGCAGGGCTCGACCCGCCTCGGTCACCTCGGCGATCACCTGACGGCCGTCGGTGGGATGCGGCCGGCGCTCGACGAGCCCGGTGACGGCCAGATGCGCGATCACCCGGGTCATCGACGGCGGCTGGACGCGCTCGTGGGCGGCGATCTCCCCGAGCGTCATGGGGCCGTGCCGCTCCAGCGTGGCAAGCGCGGAGGTCTGCGTGGGGGTGAGCCGGCTCGACCGCTCCTGGCGCATGCGCCGGGAAAGCCGCATCACCGACAGGCGCAGCGCGGACGCGAGTTCGGCCTCACGTGCCGTCTCGGTCTCCATCTCACGACGGTACTCGTTAGCGACACTCAGAAACGAATGACATTCTGGTGAACCGCCGAAAACAGCAGGAGGTGGGCCGGCCACCCCCCAGCGGCAGCCGACCCACCACCACAGGCGGCCTCTCGCGAGCTCCGGCCCCGAAGGCTCGACCCCGAAGGCTCGACCCCGAAGACCCGGCCCCGAAGGCCCGGTCCCCGAGGGACACCGACCCGTTTCTCCCAGCCTCCACCTTCGATGCCACCGCTGGCTTCGGGGGCAGCTCCAGAGTTCTTCGGGGGGTTGCCGCCGGGAGATTAGGGGGGAACCCTCGAAACCCCCGGTCGCCATGTGCGACGCTTGTTCGGTGAGATTCCGGCTACATACGGTGGATTGAGGTGCCTCATCCGCGTGTACCCCGCCGGCTGGCCGCCTGCGCCGCCCGCCACCGCTCATGGTGCTTCGGCATCGGGGGTGTGGCCACCACGGCCGGAACGGTCGCCTGCCAGTGGCCGGCATTCTCCGACAACCCGGTGACGGCGGGCATCAACGTCTCGGTGGCGCTCACCTTCGTCCTCACCGGAGTGCTGCTGAACGGTGAGGACGCGTTGGGCAGCGCCACCGGAGCCATGATCTTCAGTGGTCTGCTGTGGGCACTGACCTGGACCGTGGCGTGGGACGAGGGTCCGTCGGCTTTCATCTCCACGTTCGCCTACACGCATTTCTGGGTCTGTCTCGGCTGGGGCGCGCTGCGATATCCGGTCGGGCGACTGCAGAGCAACCGCGAGCGCGCCCTGCTGGCGAGCGCCGTCCTCCTCATCCCGGTGGCAAACCTGGGACTGGTCGGCATCTCCGACCCGACCTGGTTCGGATATTCCCGAAATGTCTGGTGGTATGGCTCGCCGATCGACCGGGATGCCTTCGAGGAGAYCATCTGGGTCCTCGACAGCCTGACCCTCGTGCTGGCCGCGGCCTTTTTTTGGGTCGTCCGCGTGCGGCTGCGCCGCTACTCCGCGCTCGACCGCCGGATCTTCGGACCGGTCGCCATCGCGCTGCTGGTCGCGTTCACCCTCGCCGCCACGGTCAACATCTTCGTCTGCAACCCCAGCGGAGCCTACGTCCCGCCGGCCTTCATCCTCATCGCGCTCGCGCTGCTGACCATCCCCCTGGCCTTCGCCGCGGCAGGCGTACGCCGCCAGCTCGCCCGCGCCCGCATCGCCCAGATCCTGGCGACGCTGCCGATGCCACCGACGGTCCCGGCCGTACGGGACATCCTGCGTACGGCTCTGCACGACGACTCCGCCGAGCTCTTCCTATGGATGCCGCAGGAGCGGCGGCACGTCGACGCCGACGGCRCCACGGCCACCCCGCCCCGCCCCGGAGCCGGCCGGCTGCTCGTGCCGGTGACGACCTCGTCGGGCGCGCCACTGGCGCTGATCTCCGCCACCGCCGCCCAGGAGCGCAACCGCGACCTGGTCACGGTCGCCCTGCAGGCCAGCGCCATGGCGCTGGAGAACGCCCGGCTGCACGCCGCCGTGGCCGCGCAGTTGGACGCCGTACGCGCCTCCCGGGCCCGCATCGTGGAGGCCGGCCTGATCGAACGGCGCCGCCTCGAGCGCGATCTGCACGACGGCGTCCAGCAACGGCTGCTGGCCCTCGCCACCAGACTGGGACTCGCCCGGACAAAGACCTCCGACCCCGATACGATCTCTGCCATCGAAGCCGCTCGCGAGGATCTGCATCATGCTCTCCAGGACCTGCGCAGTCTGGCCCGGGGAATCCACCCGGCCATGCTGAGTCAGGGTGGGCTGCGCCCAGCCCTGGAGGTGGTGATCGAGCCCCTCCCCGTCAAGGTCGAGTTCGACATCCCGACCGTCCGGTTCGAGCCGATCCTGGAGGCCGGCGCCTACTACACGATCTGCGAGGCGCTGACGAACACGGTCAAACACGCCGGGGCGGCCCAGGTCCGGGTGACGGTCCGGTGCGTGGACGGCGGCATCCTGATCGAAGTCACCGATGACGGTAAGGGCGGTGCCGTCGTGGTCGAGGGTGGCGGGCTCGCGGGTCTCACGGATCGGGTACGTGCGCTCGGCGGCGACCTGAGCATCGTCAGCCCGTCCGGCGGCGGCACCCGGCTGACTGCGAGCATCCCGTGCGGGTAGCCGTCGCGGACGACTCGGCCCTGTTCCGCGAGGGGCTGGCCATGCTGCTGGCCGCCGCGGGAGTCGAGGTCGTCGCGCAGGCCGGGACTGCGGACGAGATCATCGACCAGCTCGCCGGCAACCGGCCCGACGCCGTCATCCTGGACATCCGGATGCCTCCGACGTTCACCGACGAGGGGCTGATAGCGRCCGAGACGATACGTGCGGCCCATCCCGCGATGGGCATCCTGGTGCTGTCCACGTACGCCGAGACGCCGTACGCGCTGCGGCTGCTGGGCGACGGGGGCGGCGGCATCGGATATCTGCTCAAGGACCGGGTGGACGACATCACCGCGCTGCACGACGCGTTACGCAGGGTGGTCAGCGGCCGGCTCGTCGTCGACGAGGAAGTCATCGCCGGCCTGTTGGCCCATCGCCGGCGGGCCGACGAACTGGAACGCCTCACCGCCAGGGAGCGGGCCGTGCTCCGGCACATGGCCGAGGGACGATCGAACCAGGGCATCGGCGCCAAACTCCATCTGGCGCCGAAGACCGTCGAGAACCACGTAGCCAACGTCTTCACAAAGCTGCGGATGCCGGCCTCCGCGGACGACAACCGTCGGGTGCTGGCCGTGCTCGCCTGGCTCCGAGCCACCGGCGGCGAGGCCGGCGGCGAGGACCGCTCCTCGCTCTGCGAGGAGCGGTCCACCCGGTTGGGCGAGCCGCGGTGACCATCGAAGCGTGATTCCAACCCCGAGCGCAGCCACGGGAGACTCTGTCCCACCGGGGGTGGTGTAGCACACGTGGGACGGAGCTCACCGATCACGGGCATGTGCAGGCACGAACGGYCAAACTTGGGAACAACCATGTGAGCCAGCGAACCGGCGTGAGCGCTCCGTACCCGGACGCGCGCCCCGACTTGGGCTAGTGCCGTCATTGCGGCACCGCCACAGCGAGAGGAGCCCGGCGTGTCCGAGCAGGTCAGCACACTGACCGTCACCGACAACCGCACCGGAAAAACGTATGAGATACCGGTTACGGACGGCGCGGTACGTGCGAGTGCGTTTCGCTCGATCAAAACGAGCGACGACGACTTCGGGCTGATGACGTACGACCCCGCCTTCACGAACACGGCGAGCTGTAGGAGTGCGATCACCTACATCGACGGTGACGCCGGCATCCTGCGCTACCGCGGCTATCCGATCCAGGAGCTGGCGGAGAAGAGCAGCTTCCTCGAGGTCGCCTACCTGCTCCTCGCCGGCGAGCTTCCCTCCGCCGAGGAGCTGTCGACCTGGGAAGACGAGATCACCCATCACACCCTGGTCCATGAGTCGATCAAGAAGTTCATCGACGGCTTCCACCACGACGCGCACCCGATGGGCATGCTGGTCTCCACGGTAGGTGCGCTGTCGACCTTCTACCCGGACGCCAAGACGATCGACGACCCGGGGCTGCGCCGGCTGCAGATCGTCCGCCTGATCGCCAAGATCACSACATTGGCGGCGTTCTCCTACCGGCACTCGGTCGGTTTCCCGTACGTCTACCCGGACAACGACCTGTCCTACGCCGGCAACTTCCTCAACATGATGTGGAAGGCCACCGAGCTCAAGTACGAGCCGGACCCCAACCTGGAGCACGCCCTCGACGTGCTGTTCATCCTGCACGCCGACCACGAGCAGAACTGCTCGGCCAACGCGATGCGCGCGGTCGGCAGCTCGCAGGCGGACCCGTTCTCGGCGGCCGCCGCCGCGATCTCCGCGCTCTACGGTCCGCTGCACGGTGGCGCCAACGAGCAGGTGCTGCGGATGCTCTCGGAGATCGGGTCGGTCGAGAACATCCCCGCCTTCATCGCCCAGGTGAAGGACGGCAAGAAGAAGCTGATGGGCTTCGGCCACCGGGTCTACAAGAACTACGACCCGCGGGCCCGGGTGATCCGTCAGGTCRCCGACGAGGTCTTCAAGGTCACCGGCACGAACCCGTTCCTCGACCTGGCCATGGAGCTGGAGCGGATCGCGCTGGAGGACGAGTACTTCGTCGCGCGCAAGCTCTACCCAAACGTCGACTTCTACACCGGCATCATCTACCAGGCGATGGGCTTCCCGGTAGAGATGTTCCCGGTGCTGTTCGCCATCGGCCGGATGCCGGGATGGCTGGCGCAGTGGGAGGAGGGTCTACTCGACCCCGAGCAGAAGATCGCCCGACCGCGCCAGCTGTACATCGGCTACGACCAGCGGTCGTATGTCCCGATAGACGACCGTAGCGGGGTCGGGGACAGCGGGATCGACCCGATCGCGGCCCAGGCGGCCCAGGCGGCACCGGAGCGCCCGCTGCGCTGACCGGATGCGGCCCCACCGGGGCCGCGGCGTCTCCCGCGGCCCCGGCCCTTGTGGTTGGCCGGCGGCTCCCGCCGGTTCCCGGCGCCTACAGGTGCTCGACCACCTACAGGTGCTCGACCACGTAGTCGATGCTCGTGGTGAGCGCCTCGACGTCGGCCGGCTCGACCGCCGGGAAGCAGGCCACCCGCAGCTGGTTGCGGCCGAGCTTGCGGTAGGGCTCGACGTCGACGACACCGTTGGCGCGCAGCACCTTGGCCACGGCGGCGGCGTCCACCCCCTCGAAGTCGACCGTCACGACGACCTGTGAACGCGCGGCYGGGTCGGCGACGAACGGTGTCGCGTAGGAGGTCTTCTCGGCCCAGGTGTAGAGGATGGACGACGATTCCGCGGTYCTCCGCACGCACCAGTCCAGCCCGCCCTGGGCGAGCATCCACTCGATCTGGTCGGCGAACAGGAACAGCGTCGCGACTGCCGGGGTGTTGTAGGTCTGGTCCTTGGAGCTGTTGT
Organism: Frankia sp. CcI156; assembly: GCF_001983015.1. NCBI lineage: Bacteria > Bacillati > Actinomycetota > Actinomycetes > Frankiales > Frankiaceae > Frankia > Frankia sp. CcI156. The sequence goes on along the minus strand of NZ_MOMD01000029.1, from coordinate 37,695 downwards.
CCCGGGCCGTGGTGAGATCGAGGAACGGCGGGATCCACCGGTCCGTCGCGGCGATCTCGGCGAGCCGGTCGATCGCCGCCGGGGACACGAGCGCCGCCCACAGGCCGCCGTCGGAGGCAAAGCTCTTCTGCGGCGCGAAGTAGTAGACGTCCACCTCGCGCACGTCGACCGGCAGCCCGCCGGCCCCCGAGGTGGCGTCGACCAGGTGCAGGGCGCCGTCGTCCGCACCCACCGGCCGGCGGACCGGACGGGCGACACCGGTCGAGGTCTCGTTGTGCGGAGTGGCGTAGACGTCGATGCCCGCCTCCGGCGCCCAGTCCGGATGCGTACCGGGCGGCGAGGAGATCACCGACGGCGCGGCCAGGAACGGCGCGCCCTTCGTCGTGTCGGCGAACTTGCCCCCGAACTCGCCGAAGACGAGGTGCTGGGAGCGGGTCCGGACGAGGTTGAAGGCTGCCGCGTCCCAGAAGGCGGTGGCGCCGCCGATCCCGAGCACGACCTCGTAGCCCTCGGGCAGGGAGAACAGCTCGGACAGGCCTGCCCGCACCCGGCCGACCAGGCTCTTGACCGGCTTCTGCCGGTGTGAGGTGCCGAGGTAGGTCGCCCCGCTCGTGGCGAGGGCCTCGACCGCCTCGGGACGGATCTTCGACGGGCCACAGCCGAACCGGCCGTCCCGGGGACGCAGCCGGTCGGGCAGCACGATCGCGGGAGCGTCAGCCACGGCTGACCCCCGGCAGAACGTCACCGAGCGGGCGCGGAGCGGGGCCCACGTACCGCGCGGACGGGCGGATCAGCCGCCCGGTGCGTTGTTGTTCCAGGATGTGGGCACTCCAGCCGGCGGTGCGGGCACAGGTGAACATGGACGTGAACATATGGGCCGGCACCTCGGCGAAGTCCAGCACCACCGCCGACCAGAACTCGACGTTGGTCCGCAGCGGGCGATCCGGGAACCGATTGGTCAGCTCCTCGATCGCGGCGGCCTCCAGCGCCTCCGCCACCTCGTAGCGGGTCGAGCCCAGGTCACGAGCGGTCCGGCGCAGCACCCGGGCCCGCGGGTCCTCGGCGCGGTACACCCGGTGCCCGAAGCCCATCAGGCGCTCCTTGCGGTCCAGGGCGCGGCGGACGTAGCCGAGGGGGTCGCCGGTGCGCTCGACCTCGTCRAGCATCGCGAGCACCCGGGACGGAGCACCGCCGTGCAGCGGACCGGACAGCGCACCGACGGCAGCCGACAGCGCCGCCGAGGCGTCCGCGCCGGTCGAGGCGACCACCCGGGCGGTGAACGTCGAGGCGTTCATGCCGTGCTCGGCGGCCGAGACCCAGTAGGCGTCCACGGCCTGGACGTGCCTGGGATCCGGTTCACCACGCCAACGGATCATGAACCGCTCGGTTATCGTCCGGGCCCGGTCAACCTCCTTCTGCGGCACCGCCGGCTGACCAAGGCCCCGCGCGGACTGGGCGACGAACGACAACGCCACGACCGATGCCCGGGCAAGATCGTCCCGTGCCTGCTCCGGGGTGATGTCGATCAGCTGGCCCAGGCCCCAGTAGGGCGCGAGCATCGCGAGCGCGCTCTGCACGTCCACCCGGATGTCACCGGAGTGCACCGGGACCGGAAAGGGCTCGGCCGGCGGCAGTCCGGGCTCGAACGCCCCGTCGACCAGCAGCCCCCAGACGTGGCCGTAGTCGACCTTGCCAACAAGGTCTTCGATGTCGACGCCGCGGTAACGCAGCGCGCTACCTTCCCTGTCCGGCTCGGCGATCTCCGTCTCGAAGGCGATCACACCTTCCAGACCGGGCTTGAAATCGMTTGTTTTCTCGGCCWTCGAGTCCGGATCTCCGCTTCTGTCTCTTGGTCCCACCGGTTCTGTCTCTATGGTCCCGCCGGCGGCCCGTCCGCGTCCTGCTTCGTCGGTGCTGCTTCGTCGGTGCTGCCTGCTTCGTCGGTGCTGCTCCGTCCGATCCTGCCGTGAGGCCTCCCAGCGCGCCAGGGCGCAGGTGCCCCGCGATGCTCCATCCAACCCTTATCTGGGGCCGACCGCGCACAGACCGACGCACCGGGCAACGCGAAACCCATAAAATATGACGTAAGTCACAGCAGTTTTATCTATCATATTACTATTTATACGAATATGCCGAAAGTCGTGAATGGAAAGTTTGGTCAACTGAGATCATTCCGCGCTACGGTCGGGCCTCGTGCCTGGAACGCCTGACCGGCGGCAGTCACGCAGCGCGAACACGACGGGAGGATCATGGCGTTCGTCTTCATCAGTCATCGCGCAGCGGACATCGCACCCGCCGAACGGTTGGGCCGGGCGATCGGCGCGGCGGGGCACGCGGTGCACCTGGACCGTTGGGAGATACGCATCGGCGACACCGTGTCCATGTTCATGAATGAGACGCTCGCCGTCGCCGACTTTCTCGTGCTCGGATACTCAACGTTGGGAATCCACACGCCGTGGATCGTCCAGGAATGGCTGCCCGCGCTGGCCGATGATCTCGCCGCTCGCGGTATCACCCTGGTACCAGCATTGTTGTCGGGGTCGTCGGGCGGCGACGCGCCATATCGGCTGGCCGGCCGACGGTGCACCGACCTCACGGTTCGCTGGGACCTCGGCGTCCGCGAGATCCTGGCCGAGCTCTCCTGACCGGGACGACGGACCCTGGCCCGGCGGGATCACTCTCGGGGCCGTCCCGCTGGGGTGCGCGGCCTGCCTGGCAGGATCGGGGCGTGGCCCCAGCCTCCGCTGCCGACGAGCCGCCGGTGGGCGGTCCGGACCCGGACGTCCCCGATCTGGACGTCCCCGATCCCGCCCTGCTCCGCCAGGGCTACCGCGCCGGTCGTCTGGAGCCGGAGCATCTCGCGCCGACCTGGGTCGAACAGTTCGCCGCCTGGTTCATCGACGCGGCCACCCCCGGGGTAGGCGTTCCGGAGGCCAACGCGGCCGTGTTCGCGACGGCATCCGCCGCTGGGCGGCCCAGTGCCAGGACCGTGCTGCTCAAGGGGTTCGACCAGCGGGGCTTCGTGATCTACACGAACTACGCCTCGCGCAAGGGCCGTGAGGCCACCGAGAACCCCTTCGGCTCGCTGGTCTTCCCCTGGTACGCCCTCGAGCGCCAAGTCGTCGTCATCGGATCGATCGAGCGCGTGAGCCGGGCCGAGACGGAACGCTACTTCCAGTCGCGTCCGCATGGTTCGCAGCTCGGCGCCTGGGCCAGCCACCAGTCGACGATCATCGAGTCCCGTACGGTGCTCGACGACCGCGCCGCCGAGCTCGCGGCCCGTTGGCCCGAGGGCACCCGGGTGCCGACACCGGAGTTCTGGGGTGGGCTACGCATCGTGCCGGACACCGTGGAGTTCTGGCAGGGCCGCGCGGACCGGCTGCACGACCGGCTGCGGTACCGGCGGGTGTCGGTACCGGCCGACGGCGGCGGCACGGACTCCCTCGCCGTCGCCGACCCGGACGCCACCGGTGTCCGGGTCGGCGATGCGGGCGGCGGCGATGCGGGCGGCGGCGTCCCGACCGCGGCCGAAGATCTCTGGGTCGTCGAACGCCTCGCCCCTTGAAGTCTCGCCGATCTTGGGAGAACTTTGGCTGAGGGCGCGTACACAAATCCACAGGTGCCGGCTCCGGTGGCTCTGGCTGGGCCCCGTCCTCGCATCGAGAAGACCCTGCCTTCTGGGCGCTCTCCGTTGTAGCTGTGACTACTGTTCTCGTTCCCGTGCTACTGGTCCACGGCACCGGACAACGAAATGCTGACGCGAGTGAACTGAGGTGCGGCCCGTTTCTCGGACACCAGCAAGATCATCCGTAACTCGTAGCTGCGGGACCTCATCCAGGACCACCTCGCCATACGGTGGAGGCCGGAGCAGATCTGCCAGGCTCTGCGGGCACGGTTCCCCGGGCTCCAGTGTGTTGAGCTGGTGGCCGTTTGATCCTGCCGCCTGGGCGTGTGAGGGCGGGGCCGGGAAAGCAGTGATCAGGACGCCGGTCAGGTCAGGAATCTGGCCTAAACCGCGGAGAACAAAGGGATTTTCGTTGGTCTTCTCGTCGACGTCGACCTGTGTCAGGAGCACGCCGCAGGCGTGGGCGAGGCCTTCGGGCAGGTGCACGTGGCGGCTGCCGTGCTGGGGGCGCATCGTCGTTCCATCTACCGTGAGCACGCGCCGTACCCGGCCCGCCCGCCATGTCGGGCGGTGTGGGGCGGCGTCGAGGGCCGCCAGTGAGCCTGGATCCAGGCTTCGGCAGCTCTTTCCAACGCCGCCCGGTGCGGGCGTCCCGGGCCCATTCCCCTTCCCTGTCGAACATGAAGTGTCGAGAACTCCATGATCGACAAAGGGGTCGCGCCCGTCCTCCGTCCCTCTTCGACCCAACAGTTCCGCTACGCCGGACCCRGCCCGCCGGGGACGAACGGCGCGTTGCTACCTTCTTGGCTGCAATCGCTCCTGCCCGCAATCAACGTGCTCGGCACACGTCGAGGAGACGGATTTATGCGTATCACCAGAATGCGTGCCGCGGTGGCCGGCGTTCTCGGCATGGCGACCATCGCACTGGCCTCCCCGGCGCTCGCCGAAACTCCGGAACCGTCGCCCACCGCCATCGCGACGGCCACGGCCGCCGTCACCCAGTCGAGTCCGTCCCCCCTCGTCTCCGACACCCCGACGGCGACCCCGAAGACAGGGCCGTTGGCCGGCCTGGACTCGGCGGGCAAGCCGACCGGGTCGGCCGGCCCGACCGCCACTGCGAGCCTCGATCCGAGCGCCACGCCGAGCGCCACGCCCACCGACGCCGCGGCTCTGATTCTGGACGCGACGGCGAGCGCGGCGTCCTCCGCGACCCCGACCAACGGCACCGGCAAGCCGACACTCGATGGTTTCCTCGACCTGCTGCCCTTCAAGGTCCCGCTGGACAAGCAGATCAACAGCATCGACGACATGGACGTCAACCCGTTGTTCCTCACCTTCACCTGCGACGGCTCCGTCCCCTCCTGGAAACTGAAGAACACCGCGGACAAGGCCTTTGGATTCGGCTGGTTCGACACCAGCCTGCACGGCGGGATTCTGGACATCGGGCCGAAGCAGACCGTTGACCTCCCCTCGAAGGCACTCGCGGTAATCGGCTCCCCCTGGGACGCCAAGACCAAGGTTCTGCTCGTGACCGTGCCGACGGTCGGTGTCTCCAACTGCACGGGCGGATCGGCCCCGCCRCCGCTCGCACCGCCCGCTCCGCTACCCGTCGCGGTGCCCGCCGCCACGAGCGCCGTCCCGGCCGATCCGCACTACACGCGATGAGCTCCGGACCTGGTCCCAGGATGGCCGCGGGCGCCCTCGCGGCCATCCTGGGTGGCGTCGTGCTGACCGGCTGCGGCGACGGCGCCAGGAACGCATCCACCGATCTCTCCCCGCAGGTGCGCAACCAGCTCGCCGCCGCCGCCGGACTCGGCCAGGGAAAGAGCACCGTGGTCACGGCCGTGGGTGCCAGCGTCGACGTCTACAGCGCCCCGACCGACACCCAACCCTCCTCCACTCTGGCCAGTCCGAATGAGAACGGCGTCAAGCGGGTCTTCCTCGTCCAGGCCAAGCTGTCGGGATGGTGGCAGGTACTGCTGCCGGTGCAGCCGAACGGCAGCACCGGATGGTTGAAGGCGGACCAGGTCACCGCGTCCGAGACGCCGTACCGGCTGGTTGTCTCCCGCAGCAGGCACCGACTCCAGGTGTTCAGCAACGGGACGCAGATCGCCGAGGAGCCGGTGGGGATCGGCACCGCCGACACCCCGACGCCGGGCGGGCGTTTCTATCTCATGGAGCTGCTCAAGCCGCGTGATCCGAACGGTCCGTACGGGCCGTATGCCTTCGGGCTCAACGGCTTCTCRACATCACTCAGCTCGTTCGGCGGCCACAAGCCGGTCATCGGCGTGCACGGGACGAACGAACCAAAGCTCATCGGCAAGGACGTCAGCCACGGATGCATCCGCCTGAGCAACGACGCGATCACCAGACTCGCCCAGACCGTTCCCCTCGGCACGCCGATCGACATCGTCGCCTAGACGAAGATCGTCACCTAGACGAAGATCGGTAACGAGGCCCTTCCCGGTGGAGGATCGCCGGGGCCCGGACGGACTATGCGTCCACCGAGGCGGACGGGTCCATGGTGGGACGGGCCGCCACGGCGATCCGCAGATCGTTGACGAAGCCGGCGTAGACCTCGTCACGGCGGGCGGGATCCGCCCGTAGCACCGCACTGGGATGCAGCGTGGCGAGCAGCTGAGCCCCGGAGCCTGCCGGCCCGGGGAGCAGCCGGCCACGCATCTTCGTCACCCGGAACGACGRTCCGAGCAGCGACATGCCGGCCGTAGCCCCCAGGATCACGACGATCGCCGGCCGAACGAGGTTGAGCTCCGCGGATAGCCAGGGACGACACGCGGTGACATGCCGCAGGTCCGGGGTCTGATGGATCCGCCGCGGACCGTTGCCGGTGCGATACCGGAAGTGCTTGACGGCGTTCGTCGTGTACACCTCGGCACGGTCGAGTCCCACCTCGCCGAGGGCCCGGTCGAGCAGCTTGCCGGCGGGGCCCACGAACGGCACACCCCGCCGGTCCTCGATGTCGCCCGGCTGCTCGCCGACGAGGGCGAGCCAGCTATGCGCGGGGCCGACCCCGAAGACCGTGCGGGTGCCGGGCAGTTGTGCGAGGTCGCATCCCTGGCAGTCGGCGGCGGCCGCCGCCAGGGTCGGCAGGTCCGCCCGTGGTGGTATGTGTACGGGCTGCATGCTCATCCACCGATTCAACCGGACGGGCCCTCGCCCGTCCGCACGAGCCCTGGGAGACCCGGTGTGCCGGGAACCCGGTGCCGGGGGTGCCGGGGGTGCCGGGGCCGGATATCTGGCCCCCGGCGGTCGGGGCAAACCACGGGACCACCCCCACAAAATAGCGGCGTGTCATCATTCAACTACACAGCGTTTGMTGTTGTGCTGTACGGGTGACGCTTGCCGTGGAGTGGGATCGGGGCTTCTCCGACGCCTGGTCGCAAATCGCCGCGACAGCCCCGAAAATTGGCCTTTTCCTCGCGATCTGTCTGCTCGGTTGGCTGTTGGTTCGGGCGGGTACGCGCCTCGTCACCCGGTTRACCGAACGCGCCGGCCTGGATCGGATCATCGATCGCGCCGGCCTGCCGCGGCTACTGCACCAGCCGGCCCCGAGCGTGCGTGCGGGCGGGCTGCGGGTGCTCATGGGCATCGGCCTGCTCGGCGTGCTGCGGATCGCGCTGGGGGTCTTCGGACCGAACGCGGCCGAGGACACCGTGACCGATCTACTCGCTCTGCTGCTCCACACCCTGCTCGCGACGCTGGTCATCATGATCGGGGTCGGCCTCGGCCGGGTCGTCCGGACCTTCGTCACGGAGGCACTACGCGACCTCGCGTACGGACGGGYGGCCGGCAACATCGTGGCCACCGTGCTCGTAGTCGCCTTCGGCAAGGCGGCGTTGGACGAGGTGGGACTCGCGACGTCGGTCACCACACCGCTCCTCTGGGCGATCCTGGCCTCCCTCACCGGTGTGATCGTCGTCGGCGTGGGAGGCGGCCTCATTCGACCCATGCAGATCCGATGGGAGGAGATCCTCGATCATGTCGAGGACACCGCCGCCGAGGCTCGGGCGAAGTGGCACGATCGCCGCCCCACCACGGTGCCCCAGGTATCGTCGGTCTCYCACCGCCCGTCCACACCCCACGGCTTCCCGGGTCCCGCCGGTCCCACCGGTCCCCCGAGCCCACACACCTCCCGGGGACACGCAGACTCCCCGGGACACACAGACTCCCCGAGGCACACAGACTCCCCGAGGCACGCAGACTCCCCGGGACACACAGACTCCTCGGCACACGCGCCGAAACAGCCGCTGCCACYGCCGGCCGTCGCCTCGCCCCGACCCCCGATCCCGCCACCGGGTGAGGGACCACTGTCCAAAACCGGCTCCTCCGAACGACCTCCACCGTCCGCGGTGGACGAGCCCCCGCCGACCGCCGACCGACCGCTTCCGGGGGGACCCACGTAACGTGTGGTCCGTCCCCCACGTCCCGGTCGCGTCGACCGGTGGATGTGCGTTCGGCGAACTGCGGCGCGTTCGGGCCCCAGGTGGGGCACTCTGGAAGAGGACGGACGGTAAAAGTCGGTCACTGACCTCGACCACGCATATCGCCCTGACCCGGACACCTGACCCAGCCAGGGGACCCCGCCGGATCGGTCCGCATGTGGCCGATCCTCACGGCGGAAACCTCATCAACGTCACGAGTGGCGAGCGGAGGGACATCTCGGTGGACGAGCTCTCGGATATGGAGCGCTCCCGACTGCTCCTCGGCTGGCTGGCGGCGCGGCGTGCCGTGGACAACTGTCTGTCGGACCTGCTCGCCGCCGGTCCCGCCGGGGAGCGGCGGGTACGCGAGTCACTCGCTCTCGTGGACGATCTGGAAAGCCGCGCCCAGGAGGCGTTCGACCGTTACCGCACGGCCGCGGAGAACACGGAGGCACGGTCATCGGGCCGCTGGGTACCTTCCGACGCGGATCGTCCCAGACTCAATGTGGTCCGCGCCCCCGAAGGCGATCTCGCTCGTAGTAGATCGAACACGAAGAGCAATCACCGACACCGGTGACGCCCGGGGCGCTGGACGCGCGTCAGAATGGCCCTCGTGCCAGCCGTCCGTCGCCGCCGCGTCGCCGCGGCCTGGCTCCTCGCCCTCCTGGTTCCCCTTCTGCTGACGACGTCCGGCTGCGGCGTGCTGGAGGGTCCCCGACGTGGTCATGTGGTCCTGGCCGCCACCCCCGCGCCGACCACGGGTCCCGATGCATTCGAACGCTCCGGACGGGGCGCCCACATCCGGGTGACCCTGCCCCCGTCCGACGCCCCGAAGCCCTATCCCCTGCTCGTGGCGCTGCACAGCCTGTACTACGACGGCACGGATCCCGAGCAGCACTGGGACCTAGACGGCCTCGCCCGTACCGCCGGCCTCGCCGTCGTGTACCCGGACGGCCTCAACAGGGCATGGAACGCTGGAACCTGCTGCGAACCCGCCGTGACCAACCATACCGATGACGTCGGCTGGCTACGCGCGTTGATCGCGCATCTCAGCGAGCACTACCCGATCGACCGGAACAGGGTCAGCCTGATCGGTCTGTCCAACGGTGGCATGCTGGCCTACCGGTACGCCTGCGAACACGGAGACGAACTCGCGGGCATCGCCGTCGTGGCGGCCAGCCGTCAGGTGTCGGACTGCCATCCGGGCGCCCCACTGACCGTCGTGGACGTCCACGGCGGGGCGGACGGCCATATCCCCTACCAGGGGACCCCCTGGTCGCCGGTGCTACGGACCGCGATCACGTCGGTCGAGGAGAGCATGATCCCGTTCCGGTCGGTGGATCGCTGCCCCGTCCCGAGCCGGCCTACGGACACTGTCCTCACGGATTCGGCCGGCGTGCCATGGCACGCTCCGGTGGCATCACCGTCCGCGCTGAGCGTTGGAACGGATGCGGACGTGGCCGCGCCCGTCGCCGTGCCCCCAGTGCACCCGGCAAGCGCGCCGGTGAACCCGGCAAGCGCGCCGGTGAACGCCGCCCCGCGGGTCCTGATGCCGAGTGCCGTCCCGGGTGTGCCCGCGAATTCGACCGCAGTGACGTCACCGGCCGTCGCCCTGCGCAAGGAGACCCCCTGTGCCTCCTCGGCCCGGGTCGTGCAGTTCCTGCTGCCCGCCTTGGCCCACGGCTGGCCGGCCGTCTCCGGACCGGCCGCCTTCGCCACGGGCAGGGTGATCTGGAATCTGCTGGCTCCGGCCCGTTCCGCGCGGCCCGGCCCACGGATGTGACCCATGACGGCCAGCCGGCGGGGACGGATCAGGCCGGCGCGAACGACGACCGCAGTGCGCCCATCAGCGTGTTGAGCGACGCCAGGACGTTGGTCGACACTCGCGCGATGAGCACGTACACGGCACCGGCCACCGACACCGTGCRCATGAGGTAGGAGACCCGCTGCCCCTCCCGGTCGTACGAGCCGGCAAGTTCCTGGGTGGGCTGATCGCTGGTGTCCGTCGCCGGACCGGAATGGTCCCTGGTCAGACCGGGGACCGTGTTGAACTCGGCGGACTGGACCTGCGTGAGCGCTGCCACCGGATCCTGCACCGCGACCCGGGCCACCCCGATCATCTGCGGTCCGTACTCCGAGACGGTGCCGGGCTCGCCGTAGAAGATGCCGGTGTTGTCGCGCCGCTGCTTCCACACGGGCGGGTGGGAGAAGGTGGCCTTCTGCACAGTGTCGGTGAACGAGGTCCAGTCCGCCGGCACCGCGATCTGGCCCGCAGCCGCCTGACCGCCAGCTGCCTGACCGCCAGCCGCCCCTGTGCTTGGGCTGGGCGCGGCCGCTGCGGGGCCGCCGGACGATGCTGCCGTCGGCGCCGGGACCGCATTGGCGGTCCGGCCGCTGGGCCGGACCTTTTCCCAGACGGCACCGGCCCCGACGCCCACCCCGAGTGCCACGGCCAGCACCACCAGGGCCACCCCGACCCGATGCAGGAAAGGCATGGTGTCGGAATCACGATCTCCCTGTCGGGAATCGCGAGCGTCGTCATCGTCGGGGAAATCGGCTGTGCCCGCGGCGGAGGCCAGGCTCCCCGAGCGACGCGCCGCGACCCGCTGATCGGCTCCGAACCGCGCCGGACTCGGCCGGCTCCGCCCCGCGCCCGGCGGGTAAGCCTCGGGCCGACCGGGCCGACCGGGCCGACCGGGCCGATCAGGATCGGTGCGGTCGGCATGGCGTCGGTCGAGTCCGAGGTCGTCGCCGGCATCCCTGCCGTAGGGCATCCGCGGGCCTGTTCCACCGTCTCTCATCCCGGCGCCGCCGGTCGGCGGACCGCCTGTGGAGGCACCGTCGGCCCGACGTGTCGGCATCGCCGTTCTGGCCCGCGRCAGACCGACCTCATTCTGCCGATCCGGTCCACCTCGTGGAGCCGACCTTCCATCGGTAGCCCATCCGGGTGGTCGACGCCCGGGAGTGGAACCGGGTGCGGGTGCGGGAGTGGGAGTGGAACCAGGAACGGCTCGGGACCGCGGGCTCTCAGCCCGAGCGGTCCGAGCGGTCCGAGCGGGCGGGACGAGCGCCCGGCGCATCGAGGTGCCGGTGGACGGGGAATCGATATCCTCGGGCTGTATCGAACTGCCCTGACGTGGACTGCCATGGCCGGGATCGCCATGGCCGGGATCGCCATGGCTCGCCGGTACCGGGTGGTAGGGCCCGGTCACCGGGCCCGCGGCGTCATATGGCCCGGTCGGAGGGYCGTAGCCGCTAGGCCGCGGATCCGGCCCCGCTGGTTGGTACGGCTCCATCGAGGGACCCCTGCCGCTCCCCTGATAGTAGGGAGACTGCCGGTCGTCGTCGTCCCACTCGGTCCGTCGCACACCGTCCGTCACCAGACGACCTCCGATCCCGAGCTCCGCTTGCGTCCACCCGTGCCACCGGTGTACCACGGCGTTGCGTCGACGTTGCGCGAGCTTAGTTGACAGTAGCCCCCCGAAGGCGTAAAGGGATCGGCCAGGCACCTCGCCGGTCACCCACTGATCTGCGTCGATATCCTCCCATGTCATCAGGCACATATTTCAGGGGGGACGCCACATGAAGGGCTTCAGGCAGTTCCTGATGCKAGGGAACGTCGTCGACCTGGCGGTCGCGGTCATGGTCGGCACCGCCTTCACCGCAGTGGTGACGTCGCTGGTGAAGACCATCTTCACCCCGCTGATCGCCGCGATCTTCGGCAAACCCGACTTCTCGGCCCTCACCTTCACCATCAACGGCAGCGTGTTTCGGTACGGCGAGTTCATCAACAGCGTCATCGCATTCCTCTCAGTCGCTACAGTGATCTACTTCGTGGTAGTACTCCCCCTGAACACCATCAACGAGCGGCGGACGCGGGGGCAGGTCCCGCCGGAGGAGGACCCGGCACTCACCGACGAGGCACGCCTGCTCACGGAAATTCGTGATCTACTGGCGGAACACCGTCCCACCGGCTGACCCAGCTGACCCAGCCGGGCCGGGCCGGGCCGGGTCGGCCCGGGTCGGGCCGACCCGGCGCGGCGCGGCTCCACGCCGGATCGCTTACCCGAACGTTGGTCGGCATTCAGGAATCGCTCAGGCTTTCAAGGGAAAGTGCCTACCATGACACCGCGTCTCCCCTTCAGCAGTAGCGCCGAGGCCGCCCCCGGGGGCGGCGGCAGGGAGGGGTCCGGCGCCGGGCATGACTCCCCCTCCCCCTGGGCTCCGCCCATCGGCAGCGCGGCCGGGACACCAGCCGGCCAAGCTCACCCGGCTGGTCCCGCCAGCTCCGAACCCGACCTCCCGGCGGGCCCGCCTTCCCGTCCGCCCGGCTCGCCGTACAGCCAACCGCCGGCGCTGGGGCCATCCTCCGGCCAGCATCCTCAGTATCCGAATCCCCATCCMCCGCATGGGGATCCTCGTCCGTATCCGGATTCTCCGTACCCGGCCGGGCCGTCCCAGGCCAGCCAGCAGCAGGCCGCGTTCTCCGCGGGAAGCCCACCTCCGGCGGCGCCGCCCGGCGGCCCGTGGGGACCACCTTCAGGCCCGCCACCCAGTGGTCCCGCTGCCCCGAGAGCTCTGAACGGCGCGGCCGGCCCCGCGGGCCCCCCCGCGGGACCCCCGACCGGAGGGCATTCCTGGGGACCGCCGTGGAGTTCCCCGAGCGGCGCCGGCTCGCCACCCGCCCAGGACCTCTACGGCAACGGGACAACCATGGCCGCCTCGCCGCCTTGGCGCCGACGGCGGCTCGTCGCCGCCGGACTCGCCATTGCCCTGGTCTCAGCTGGTGTAGGTGGCGGTGTCGGAGCGCTGGTCGCCGATAACAACGGGGGGCAGACCATCGTCACATCCGCCGGTCTGCACAACACCGTGGACAGTTCCGGTGGAACGTCGCCGGCAGCCGCGAACACCGTGTCGGCCGCGGCGCAGAAGATCCTGCCGAGTGTCGTGACAATCTCCGAGGAATCGAGCAGCGAGTCGGGCACCGGCTCCGGCACCATCATCCGTTCGGACGGGCATATCCTGACGAACAACCATGTGGTCTCGGGTGCCGCGAACGGCGGTTCGCTGACGGTCACCCTGCAGGACGGTCGTACCTTCGATGCGCAGGTCGTAGGCACGGATCCGAGCTCGGACCTCGCGATGATCAAAATCAATGCCACCGGTCTCACTGCGGCCACGTTCGGCAATTCCGACACGCTGAACATCGGGGAACTGGTGGTAGCGGTCGGCAGTCCGCTCGGGCTGAACGGTACGGTCACGTCCGGCATCGTCAGTGCCGTGCATCGCCCGGTGCGCACCGGGGATTCAACCGTGCGGGATCARCAGAACACCGTGCTCGACGCAATCCAGACCGACGCATCGATCAACCCCGGTAACTCCGGTGGTCCGCTGGTCAACAGTCGCGGCGAGATCATCGGCGTGAACAGCGCGATCGCGACCGTGGGTGGTGGAAGTCCCTTCGGTGGCGGCCAGCAGTCCGGCAACATCGGCGTCGGTTTCGCTATTCCGGGCAACTATGCCGAGTCGGTGGCCACCCAGTTGATCTCCACGGGAAGCGCCCGGCACCCGTACCTGGGCGTCAGCGCCTCYACCGCGGAGGAGAACACCCGCTCCACCRCCTCCAGCGGCAACGGTGCACAGATCCGCTCCATGGTTCCGGGTGGACCCGCCGAAAGGGCCGGCCTTCGCACCGGCGACGTCATCACGAAGGTCGGCAACCGTGCCGTCAACGACGTCGACTCCCTCATCGCGGCGGTCCGGTCCCACGCCATCGGCGACGAGGTGGAAGTGACCTATACCCGTGATGGACAGAGCGGCACCGTCAAGGCCCGGCTCGCCCAACAACCACCGGCATCCTGAGCTATGTCCCGACCCGCAAGAAGCATGGTGCCATCCGGCGGAAGGCCGCGAATGGCCGGTCCGGTTCCGAACGCCGGTTCCGCCGAATTGGTGACAGATTTCGACTTATACTCATTGAAGGCAGATTCGTCCATGGCGGATTGGTCCCGTCTCCGACGGGACATGGCCACCCTGCCGTGGGACCTACCAGGCAAAGTAACCAGCCGTAGTCGATGAGGATCAAAGTGCGACGGCATCAGTAGTCAAGCGTTATCGACTGTCGAATCGGCGACAACAAAATCTTCACGACGTTCACCCGCTGCGGGGGACGAACTTCTAGCATTGGGACTGCCTCACCGGGCTACCGATGGGGCGATGCCGGCCCGTTCCGGGGCCGCCGCTAGTCCCCGGGGAGAAGCTGAGTATGGACGACGACGCGGACCTGGTGGCCCGTGTCCGACGTGGTGACCGACAGGCGTTCGACGATCTCTACGATCTGTACGCCGATGATGTCTTCTCGATGTGCCTGCTGATTCTGGGCGATCCCACCGTGGCCCGCGCAGCGGCCGGGACGGCGTTCGCCCTCGTCGCCCGCACTCGTCTAAATCCTCTGAGCGATCCCACCCGGCTGCGGTCCTGGCTACTCGAGCTTGCTCGAGGAAGCGCTCTGGCCTGGTCTGGATCGCCCCAGGCGCGCAGCATCCCGGTACCCCATGGAGTCTCGCCCGAAGAGCTCCTCGCCGGTGCCGTGGTTCCGGCGCCAGCGAGTCTGCGGGTCGGCCTCGCGCGCACCTTCGATCGCGCCGCTGTCGCGGCTGTAGCCGCAGCCTCAGCCGCCAGTCGGCGGGCAGCGGCAGCGGCAGCGGCAGCGGCAGCCGATACTGAGAGCGAAGTCGGCGAGACCACCAAGGAGACACCGAAGGTCAATCTCGTCAAGGTACCGACGGCTCCACCCAGCGGTGACAGGTACGCCGACGCCGAGAAAACCATCATCGCCGCCACCACGCACTCCGTGCGTGTACTCCCGCTCATGCGCATGGACTCCGACAACGACCTCACCGACGCACCGCAGACTCATGCTGGCCGCGGCAGCGCGGGATGGCGCAGGCGGTCGGCGGTGGCAGTCGCCGCGGTGACGGCCATCGCCGTCGCCGGCCTCACGGCGGCCATGAACTGGCCCACCTCCGATGCCCAGCTGCTGTCGGAGGACGAGCCGAATATCACGCAGGTGACGCAGGGGCAGGTGACGCAGGCACCGACCCCGGACGCGATACGTCCGCCCATGCCTGCGGCCGCACCCAGCAATGCGGCCGCGACGTCCTCGACAGTCGTCCCGACGGTTGCCGGAGCGTTTACCAGCCGGGCTGCATCGCCCGGAGGCTTGGAACCACACCTCATGGAGCCCATCGCGCGACAGGTCAGCAAGCCCTCGCCCTCCGCCACCCACCGTCCCGACCCTGCTTTTGTCAAGACGCCTGCGACATCGCCTCCGTCCTCGCCATCCACCGCCCCGGCGCCACGCACGCCGACGACGGAGCCACCGACCACGACTCCTACACAGCCGCCAACCACGGCTCCATCGCCAGCCAGCAGACCCACGACGGCACCCACCAGCACCCCACCCTCGACGACACCGACCGGGGTGGACGCTCCGACGCCGACGTCCCCGCCGAGTGGCAACCCCGGGAGCCCAAGTACCGGACCTGCCCCCAGCAGTTTCTCCACCGGAGGGACAAGTTCACCCAGCACGGGCGGCTGGATCACCAATACGATCACAATACCGCTGCCCATTTTCATCTAGTCTTCTCTCTCTAGTACACATTGCACAACAATGTGGGTACGGGCATACTCAAAAGCTGCCAGGTCGAGAGACGTTAAAAGGCCCGAGATCCGCCGAGTGCCGATACTCGGCCTAGAAGGGACTGCGGTTCGGTCCCGGACCCGTCGGCGCCATAATCACGCATTGCCCACGCAGGGTCCCCGGCCCCGTTCTCCGCCAGTATGTCGAAAAGAAATATGCCGCAGAGTTTCTCGCCGATGAGCTGGCATAATTGGCTACCTCTCACGGAAGATCATCACCGTGTTCTGGCTGTGCTCGCGTACTTGAAATCCCGCGCACTTGAAAGGATGACAGGAGCCAACCGAACACATGGTCGATTCTGCGTCACACTCGCCACGGCGTCAACCCCTACGCCCGTCGAGGAAGACCGCACCGCGGAACAGCGCATGACTTGCGGCTGTGGCGACCGCATMCTCAAGCAAACAGAATTCTCGATGTCRCCCCCGCTGACGATCTATAACGCGATCTACGCTGAGATGGTTCGCCCACCAGACGCGGTTGACGATGGTCCCATCGCGCGCCATAATCGAACACATGTTCGGTAAAGATCTGGAGACGGTTCCCCTCCCTGCCCTCGAGACGGAACTCTGCAGCTGGGCGGGTCGACTGGCTGCCGCCACCTGCCGTTGGCTGATTCTGCTCGCTGCCTTCGATCGCCGCAAAGGTTGGTCCGCCAGCGGCATGCCGACCTGCGCGCACTGGTTGTCCTGGCGGTGCGGACTCGGACTTCGCGCCAGCTACGACTACCTTCGAGTCGCCCGAGCACTAGARCTCCTTCCCCTCATTCGCGAGTCCTTCTCCAAAGGAGAGATCTCCTATTCAAAGGTTCGGGCTATAACACGTGTCGCCGAGCCGGAGACGGAAGCAAGGTGGGTTGAGCAGGCCGCACAGTGCACAGCGCAGAAGCTCGAGAGACTCGTGTCCTTGCATGCCAAAATCAATCATGATCAAAAAGATGAGAACGGGGGGCGCGACGAAGATGGCCCGAACAATACGCGGTGCTCTTGGCGGTGGAACGAAGATGGAACATTTTCACTGTCCGTCCGCCTCGATCCAGCCCGTGGTGCGATCATTGAGAGCGCTCTCGTCATGGCCATGTCAAGCCTGCACGACTCCCGAGACTCTAACCGGGAAGATTCTTCCACGACATCCGATGCCGAGGGCTCGATCAATGACACCTCGATAACACACGCAGGTCCTGAGATGAAAGCCGATGCCTTGACGGCTATGTCCGAATCTTTCCTCTCCACCGGCGCTCCCACGCTGATGAGCTCCACATCTCACACGATAAATGTACACATAGATATTGATACACTTATCGGTTCAAGCCGAGAGAACCATGGATCCCCCCTCCAGCGACATGAAGGGAATGGACTGAATACCCGAAGGTGTGATATGAAGGACCATATCCCCGTTCTACCGAACGTCGTTCGAAGACTGTCCTGCGACAGCCTCCTTCGGACACTTATTATAGACTCCAAGGGAAACCCTCTCATGCTGGGTCGCACCCGCCGAAACCCAACCACGAGATTGCGGCTAGCAATTTATGCACGCGACCGAGGGGTATGCCAGTATCCGGGCTGCCATCATACCCGCTGGCTCCAGGTACATCATATGAAGGAATGGGCATCCGGAGGCGGAAATACAGATCTTGATAATCTCGTTCTGATCTGCTCCCTTCATCATCGGACTATTCATGAAAGGCGGATTGTTCTGCAGCGCGGACGCGACGGTTCGATTGTCGCCCGCCATCGTGACGGAACGCTGATGCAGCAGGCGCCACGGCTGCATCTGGGTCCGGATCTGTTGGAGCTCCTCAGCGATAACACCTCAGCCGCGCCAGCTGAGACCGTCCCGACAAGACGAGTAGCCTGAATTACCCCCAGGGGGTATGGACATGATCCAAATGTCTGCCTCGGCGTACCGCGACCCGATGGGGGGGGGACACGAGAGCCGATGCTCAGCTACGAACGGGATGCCCGTAGGCTCCCAACCTTGTGAGCCCCATCCTCGCGCCCGGACGAGCTGGGAACTTCATCCGAGCCCTGTTCATCATCCTGCTGCTTGTGCTRCTGATGCGGACGGTGTATCTGATGTGGTTCTTCCGCACCCCCGCGTGGACATCACGACCGGACGAGATCCGCTACTGCGGCGGATGGTACAAGCGTTCAGACGAGCTGGACATCGCAGGAAGCCGTGCAYGCCAGATGGCAGGTGGCAGCCTCAAGGAGGTCAGGCGGTCACCGGTGTTCCGCCCGATCATGGCGTACCGTCCGACATCAGACTGTCCGCGCTACCTCTTCGCCAGGGTCGGCAAGGACGTCTTCGTCATCTACCGCGCCGCCGACGACTGAGCCGGACCGGTCAGGGCCGGGCCGGTCAGAACGTAGACGCGGGCGTGTATGGACGTGCGCTGCTGCAGCGCGGCCCGTACAGCACGGTGCAGGCCATCCTCCAGGTAGAGGGCTCCGTCCCACTCGACGACGTGAGGGAAGAGGTCACCGTAGAAGGTCGAGTCCTCATCGAGGAGAACATCGAGTGCGAGCACTCGCTTGGTGGTGACGAGCTGGTCAAGCCGAACCTGGCGAGGGGGAATGGCCGCCCAGTCCCGCTGGCCAAGGCCGTGCTCGGGGTACGGGCGACCGTCTCCGACCAATCTGAAGATCACCGGCACCTCCTCCTCGAGGGCGAGACATTCTCCGACCACGACAGCCTAGAATCCCCGCCCCTCCTATAAGACCCCGGTGGCCCCGCAGCATCGAGCCGCGTGGACACCCGGACCACGGCTGCAGGTCAGATGCCCCCAGYTGGCACCCCTTCTCCCGATCTCACAGCCAGGCATGACTTAAGTAAGCTTAACCTGATGCCAAGGAGATTCCATGGACGACGTCGTGCTCTGCCCGCCTCCAGACGCCGGTCGACGCATCGACCTCTCCACGTGTGCGCTTGCCGAACCGGATCTGATCAGTGCGTATTCACCTGATCTCACCAGATGCCGCAGCTTGCCCGGCACGGGAAACCTGCGGCGACCGGTGACAAGATTGCCGGAGTGCAGGTGACCGGAGTGCAGGTGACTCCAGCTCCATCACAGGTCAAGATCGGTCTCATCGATACGATCGATCTCAAGGCGAATATCGTCAATCTTCGTGCCAAGGAGYGGCACGGCTCTCGGTGACCGGACAGGGATCAGCCGATCAGGCCGGACGAGCACGCAACCGTCGAGTTCGGAGTCACTCCCTCGGGGTGAACTCGCCGGCACGCCGCCGACCGGTCGAAAATCCGCTGGACAGCCCACCTACCCTGGGCAGATGGAGTTCACCCAGTCCGACAAGCTCGCCGACGTCTGCTACGACGTCCGTGGGCCTGTCCTCGACGAAGCGACCCGGCTGGAAGCTGCGGGGTCGCGCATCCTCAAGCTGAACATCGGCAATCCCGCGCCGTTCGGCTTCTCCGCACCGCCGGAGGTACTCGAGGCCGTCGTGGCAAACCTTGCGGATGCACAGGGTTACAGCGACTCCAAGGGACTACTCGCCGCCCGGGAAGCGGTCGTGCGCTATCACCTCCGCAAGGGGGTCACCGGCATCGACCCCGGCGGGGTCTACCTCGGCAACGGCGTCTCCGAACTGATCATGATGTCGTTGCAGGCGTTGCTCAACAACGGCGACGAGGTGCTGCTCCCCGCGCCCGACTATCCACTGTGGACGGCCGTGGTCAGCCTGTGCGGTGGCCGGCCCGTGCACTACCTCTGCGACGAGTCCGCCGGCTGGGCGCCCGACCTCGACGACATCGCCGCCAAGGTCACMCCGCGGACACGAGCGATCGTCGTCATCAACCCGAACAACCCGACTGGTGCCGTCTACGACCGGCAGGTGCTGGAGAACATCGTCGAGGTYGCCCGCCGCCACCACCTGATGCTGCTGTCCGATGAGATCTACGACCGGATCCTCTACGAGGACGCCGAGCACATCGCGACCGCAGCGCTCGCGCCGGACCTGGTCTGCATGACCTTCAACGGGCTGTCGAAGTCCTATCGGCTGGCCGGGTTCCGGGCCGGGTGGATGGTGATGTCCGGTCCGCGCGGCCACGCCTCGAGCTACATCGAGGGAGTGAACATCCTCGCGAACATGCGCCTGTGCGCCAACGCGCCCGGGCAGTTCGCCACGGTCGCCGCCCTCACGGAGGACGGCGGCGCAGGGGACCTCGTCCTGCCCGGCGGCCGGCTGCGCGAACAACGAGACACGGTCGTGAAGCTCCTCAACGACATCCCCGGGGTGTCGTGCGTCCCGCCGCGGGGGGCGCTGTACGCCTTCCCCCGGCTGGACCCCGCCGTCTACCCGATCCGGGACGACGAGCGCTTCGTCCTCGATCTGCTGTTGGCCGAGAAGATCCTGCTCGTCCAGGGCAGCGGCTTCAACTGGCCGCATCCCGACCATGTCCGGATCGTGACCCTGCCCGCGGTGGACGATCTCACGGACGCCATCGGCCGGATCGATCGCTTCCTGGCCTCCTACAAACGCCCCTCCCAACAACAGTGCCCCTCCCAACGACGGAACTGACGGAGCAATCGACACCATCGGGGAGGTTGTCCACAGGACGCCAGTGTCCTGTGGACAACCTGTGGAAAAMCGGCATGGCGACGTCCTGCTCGTGGGTCTACTGGTCGCCGCCACGATCGGGGTGCAGATCGCGCTGCGAGCCCGGATCGATCGTCCGCTCTGGTACGACGAGCTGTGGCGCCCGCACTTCGCGGGGGAACCGTGGCCGACGTTCTGGTCGGAGCTGACGGCGGCCAACACCCCGTCCTCGGTCGGCTCACTGGCACTGACCCGGCTGACCGGGACCATCCTCGGCTGGCACAGCTGGTCGCTCCGGCTCGTCGGAGCGGGAATCTGGCTACCGCTTCTCGCTACGGGCGGCTTCCTGCTCGCGCGGCGGTTCACCGGCCGGGTACCGGCCGTGGCCGCCACGGTGACGACCGCCCTCGCCGGCACCGTCGTCGACACCGGCACGCAGCTCAAGCCCTACGTCCTCGATGCGGTGGTCACCCTCGCGGTGGTCGCGCTGTGGACGGGACAGGCCACGCTCCCACGCCGGACCGCGGCCGGGGCGCTGGCGCTGCTGTCGCTGCCAGCGGTGTTTCTGCTGGTTCCCCTCGCTGGCTACGACCTGGTCCGCGCGGTGCCCCGACGCACCGTGGTGCGCACCGCCGGACGGGTGGGCCCCGCCCTCCTCCTGACCGGCACCCACATGATGATCTTTGTGGCGCACCAGTCCAGCCAACGGGCGAGCCATTTCTGGGACGATCACTTCCTCGCCGGTCGAGGGATCCTTGGCGGCCTGCGGTTCACGCTCGAACAGACCGGCGCGATTCTCGGTGGCGTCCCGCCCGGGATCGACCGTTATGACCCCAATCTGGTGCACTCCCTCCTCGAGGGGCATCGCCTCCCGACGCTGCTCGTCGGGACGGCCACGGCGGTTGCGCTGGCGCTCGGAGTCCGGGTACTGCGCCGGCGCCCCGACGGGATGATCCTTATCGTCGCCTTGGTCGGCGCCGAACTGCTCCAACTCGCGGCCAGCGCCGGACGCTACTGGCCCTTCGGGGCCTGTCGGACCAACCTGTTTCTGGTTCCGTTGCTCGCCATCATCGTCGCGGTCGGCGTCGCCGACCTGGCCCGCACGGCCCAGACAGCCAGGCTGGTTGGGCCGGCGCGGCTTCCCGCGGCCGTCGGCCTGATCGCGCTGGCGGTGATGCCGGTCTGCGCGGTCGGYGGGACCGTCACGCTATGGGACGAACGCCACGATCCCCGTCCGATCGAGGCCATGGTCGACGCGACGATCGCCGCCCGCGCCGAGTATCGGGCGGGCGATCTCGTCATCGTCGGCGGCCGACTGGCACGGGCGGGCTGGCTCTACGCCATGGACCTCAGCGACGACGCATCGTCCGGGGAACCGCCGGTCGGGCCCCGGGTACCCCGATCGGCGACGACCTTCCTGAGCGTGATCGGGAAGGACGGCGCGGACGGCGCGGACAGCGCGATCCGCAGCCGCCCGCAACCGCCGAACCGGATCCTGCTGTTCATCCTCGCCTACGACCTCCGGGGCACGGCCGCCGAACTCGCGTCCCTGCGGCAGGCCGGATGGTGTGAGCAAGAGATCCGGACCTTTCCGCTCACCGGCACCCTGCACGGCCTCACCCGCTGCGCCCCGACGCCGCGGGGGGACTCGCGGTCGCCATCGGCTGTCCGATGAGAGCGGCCAGTGCCCCCCATTCCCGGTCACCGTCCGCCAACGACGCCGCGATGCGCTGCTGCAGCACGCCGACCTGGATCCGGGTGCCATCGAAGAGCTGCTTGCAGGACGCCGCAGCGGCGGCGTAGTCCCTGCCGCCGGCATCGAACCGCGCCTGCGCGGCCACGGTCGGCGGCACCGGCGCGGTCAGCGCCGCCTGCGTGTCGGTGCCGAGGGAGACACAGACGGGCTGCAGGGAAGCGCCGTCCTGGGCGGCCAGATACGCCCGGGCCGCCGCGACGTCCGTGGCGACCCGGGCCCGCAGACCCTCGCTGCCGTGGTACCAGGAGGCCAGCTCGGCAGAGTCGTTCGCGGTGGACACAGAATCGCCAGCGGTGGACACAGAATCGCCAGCGGTGGACACAGAATCGTTCGCGGTGGACACAGAATCGCCAGCGGTGGACACAGAATCGTTCGCGGTGGACACAGAATCGCCAGCGGTGGACGTGGGCAGCCCGGACGCCGGATCCGCACCGCCCGCCAGGGTCGCCGCTCCCCCGCCGATCACCAACACGATCGCGCCGAGGATGGCGAGCCGACTACCGAGGGGGTTCTGGAGCGGATCCGGWTCCCGCAACCACCCAGGTCGGYCGCTACGCCCCGCCATGCATCCCTCCGTCCTGGATCTACTCTGGGCGAAGGTTATGCCTCGGAGTGTTGCAGATCATCGGTGGGTGCGACCGTCAGCGTGCGGCCGTCAGCAGTTGGCGAGTTCGGGTTTCTGGTTGAGCACCTGCGCTCCGATCGAGACGAAACGCCGGTACTGCTCGCCACCGGCGGAGTCGTGCCACACCCAGCGCCTCCGAGATGAAAACCATTTTCAATAATGACAAACGGACGCGTGCCCATTCCCATCGACAGGCACGCCCAGCGCGACGAGGAGATGAGAAAGTGAGAACGTGGCCCGTACACCCCAAGAAGCTCATGGGTCCGAGCCGACCCCACGGCTGGCGCGCACCCCGGGCGGGACGGACGGCACAGTCGGGATGAGAGGCACGGACGGTAAGGGCGCCTCCGGCAACAGACTGAACCGACCAGACAGCCTGAACGGCGGCGAAGGGAGCAACGTGAGCACCGCGGGGAACGACACCAGGTCGGCCGGCGCGGGCCGGCCGGCCCGCGACCCCTGCAACCATCGGGATGAGACGGTGGAGCGCCGTCCGGCGCCGAGCCGGGGGACGGCCGTGCGTGCCACCCGGCAG
Organism: Frankia sp. CcI156; assembly: GCF_001983015.1. Classification (NCBI taxonomy): domain Bacteria; kingdom Bacillati; phylum Actinomycetota; class Actinomycetes; order Frankiales; family Frankiaceae; genus Frankia; species Frankia sp. CcI156. The sequence continues at coordinate 14,457 of NZ_MOMD01000029.1, read as the reverse complement.
GGCGACGCCGTCTCCGCCGCGCTTGCCGAGACCGACGCCTTTACCAGCGCCCAGGATCTKCACGCCCGGCTACGGGCGCAGGGCGCCGCGGTCGGGCTCACGACAGTGTACCGCCATCTGCAGGTGCTGGCCGACCGCGGCGAGGTCGACATGATCCGCCGGGACGACGGTGAGACGGTCTACCGGCGCTGTGCCTCCGACGACCATCACCATCACCTTGTCTGCCGCTCCTGCGGCCGGACGGTGGAGATCGCCGGACCGGAGATCGAGGCGTGGACCGCCAAGGTCGCCAACGCCGAGGGATTCGTCGACGTCGTGCACACCGTGGAGATCTACGGCACCTGCACCATCTGCGCGGCCCGACCAGCCACCTGAGCGAGGTTCCCGGCGGAGCACAGTGCGCGCGGCGGAGCACAGTGCGCGCGGCGGAGCACAGTGCGCGCAGCCGTCGGTCAGGGTGCCGTCGCCGAGAGGCCGGTGCAGGCGCACAGAGCGTTCCAACTCGCCAGGGCCCGGGCTCCCGCGGCACCGGTCACCGGCTGGGGGATGCCCCCCACGATCCGGGCGGGTAGCCAGGCGGCGGCCGTGACCGCCCGGCCAGCGACGGTCAGTTCCAGCACCCCGGACTCGGTGTTCCGGCCGGCGCCGGAGGAATAGAACACGAAGTTCCCCAACCCGTAGCCGACGTACACTCCATCGGAGTTCCATCCAGCGCCCAACAGAACGTGGGCGTGGCTCCCGATGACGACGTCCGCGCCCGCGGCCGCCAGCCGGGGGAGCAGGGCGCGCTGTGCCTCGTTGGGGCACTGCTGCTGCTCGGTCCCCCAGTGCAGGAAGACGATGACCGTGTCCGCCGCGGCCCGCACGGCCCGCACGGCTCGCACCAGCCGATCGACCTCCTTGGCCGATGCCAGGCCGGGCTTGTGCGGACCCGCCGTCCAGGCCGCGATCAACTCGTCGTCGAGCACCTGGGTGGCCCCGAGGACGGCGATACGCTGCCCCTTGACCGTCGTCGTGTACGGGGCGTACGCGGCGGTGTCGTCCACGCCGATGCCGACGAGCGGGAAGTGCGCCTCCCGAGCGTAACGCAGCGAATCCTGCAGGCCTTCGATGCCGTAGTCCATGCCGTGGTTGTTGGCCATCGTGACAACGTCGATGCCGGCCGCCCGTACCGCGGTGAACGCGGTGGGCGAAGCCCGGAACACATACGCCTTCTGGGCCGCGGTGCCACGGTCCGTCACCGCCGTCTCCAGGTTCGCGATCGCAAGATCGGCCGCGCTCAGGGCCGCCGACATGGGTCCGATCGCCGTCCGCGGATCGGCGGCGAGCCGCTGACCGGGAGCACCCGCGAAGTGGATGTCGCCGCCGAAGGCGATGGTGACCGGCTGCCCCGTCGGCCGCCGCGGGCCGTCACCGACGGGGGCGGCTCCCCCGGCTCCCCCGGCTCCCCCGGTGGCCGCGGCTGAGGCGGAGGGACCGGTGGTGACGGGGGCACCATCGGCATGAGTCGTCGGCGTCGGCCTCGGATGGTCCTCGCCGTAGGGCACGGCGCAGGCCACGAACATGAATCCGACGATGACGGCGACGCCACCGGCGACGGCCGTGCGCCCGCGTCTKCACCGAACACGCCGAACACGCCGAACACGCCGAACACGCCGGCTGACTGCACCCCGCTCCACCCCAGGCTCCCCCTCCGTGACGACCGCGCCACGACGAGCCACTCGCAAACCGGCCGCGTCCCGACCGTTCCCATGATCCCGAACTCGACCGCCGTGGTCCGTCCGAGGTCAGAGTGCCGACAGCACCGGTGCCAGTTCGCGCCACTGCCGACGCGGCAGCCCACGGCGGTCGAAGTCAAGCACCTGCACGGCCACCTGATCGGCCCCGGCGTCGAGATGCTCCTTGATCCGCCCGAGCAGGACGTCCGCGTCCCCCCAGGGGACGATCGTGTCGACCAGGCGGTCCGAGCCCGAGCCGGCGAGATCGTCGTCGTCGAACCCGAAGCGCCGCAGGTTCGTCGTGTAGTTCGGCAGCCGAAGATAGGACCCGGTGTGCCGGCGGGCGAGCTCACGGGCCTGTTSCGGATCGGTGTGCAAGACGAACGCCTGCTCGGGGACGAGCAGCTTGCCGGGCCCAAGGATGTCCCGGGCGGCAGCGGTGTGCTCGGGTGGCACGAAATAGGTGTGGGCGCCGTCGGCCCGGTCCCGGGCGAGGCCGAGCATCTTCGGACCGAGCGCGGCGAGCACCCGTGGCGGGACACCGGGCGGTGGCACGGCCCGGTACTGCTCGACCGCCATCCGGTCCATCTCGTCGAGGTACGCCGCCATCTGGGCGAGTGGGCGCGTGTAGGAGGCGCCCCGGATGTGCATCAGCTCGGCGTGGGACACCCCGAGCCCGAGCAGGAACCGGTCCGGGTACGCCTCGGCGAGGGCCAGCTGACCGGCGGTCATGGTGAGCGGGTTACGGGCGAGGATCTGCGCGATCCCGGTCGCGATCGTCATCCGGGAGGTGGCCGCGAGCGCCAGAGCGGCGGTGACCAGCACCTCGCGCCCCTTGACCTCACCGGTCCACAACGTCGGATAACCGAGATCGTCGAKTTCCGCGACCGCCTCCCGGACGACCGCGGCCGGGGAGAAGTCGAACTGGCCACTCCAGATCCCCACCTTGCCGATCTCACGCCGGGCCGGCGGGCGGCTCATGTGCTGCGCACTCGTCACCGCGCAACCGTACCGAGCAGGAACGATGGTCACTCGTCACGGCGGGACCRCCGGATCCGGTTGCCACTGTCCGTCCAAGGTCTATCGTTGGCAAGTGTGACGGAGCTCATGCAGCTGCTCACCCCGACCGGCCACCGGATCACCACCGCGTCCACGACGACGGCAGCCGGACCCGACGCGCCGGGACCCGATCCCTCCAGAGCCCGCGCCGGCGGGGTGGACGCCGCGGKAGCGGACCCGCCCCGGACAGCCGTCGATCTGGCCGCCCAGATCGCCGACCTGACCGACGACGACCTGTACGGGCTGTATCGGGACATGGTGTTCATCCGCCGGTTCGATGAGGAGGCGACCAGCCTGCAGCGCCAGGGCGAGCTGGGGCTGTGGGCGAGCCTGCGGGGCCAGGAGGCGGCCCAAGTCGGATCCGGCCGGGCGCTGAGGCCCGGCGACATGGTGTTCCCGTCGTACCGGGAACACGGGGTGGCCTGGTGCCGGGGAGTCAGGCCGAGGGAAATCCTGGCGATCTATCGCGGCACGACGCTCGGTGGCTGGGATCCGGGCACCCACGGGTGCGCCCTCTACTCGATCGTCGTGGGCTCGCAGGCACTGCATGCCACCGGCTACGCGATGGGAATCGCCCGGGACGGCACCAACGACGCGGCCATTGCGTACTTCGGTGACGGGGCGTCAAGCGAGGGCGATGTCAGCGAGGCGTTCGGATGGGCGAGCGTGTTCGCCGCCCCGCTGGTGTTCTTCTGCCAGAACAACCAGTGGGCCATCTCGGCACCTGCCCGGCGCCAGAGCCGGATCGAGATCGTCCACCGGGCCGCGGGCTTCGGTTTCCCGGGCGTGCGGGTGGACGGCAACGACGTGCTGGCGTGTCTCGCGGTGACCCGGTGGGCCCTGGCGACCGCGCGTRCCGGGCGTGGTCCGGTGCTGGTGGAGGCCGTGACCTACCGGATGAATCCACACACCACGGCAGACGATCCCAGCCGCTACCGTCCGAAGGGTGAACTGGACATGTGGCGTCGGCGTGATCCGTTGGACCGGATGCGCGCCTACCTGACGGCGCGGGGCCTGCTCACCGAGGAGAGTCTGCGGCAGCTGGCCATCGAGGCGGACTCCTTCGCGCACGAGCTGCGCGCGCAGTGCGTCGCGCTGCCGGATCCGATCCCGGCCAGCCTGTTCGACCATGTGCAGGTGGCTGAGAATGAACTCGTGACGGCCCAGCGATCGGCGTTGGCGGCCATGTTCGACGTGGAGGGGCCCGGCGTGGAGGACGAGATGGGCGTACCCGAGGGGAACCGGTGACCAGCGGGGCCGTCGTCGCCGGGGAGCAGCGCTCCGACGAGGTCGGTGAGCGGGTTGCCCGCGCCCCGGTCACCATGGCCAAGGCGTTGAACCTCGGGCTGCGTTCGGCGATGGYAGCCGATCCCAAGGTTTTGATCATGGGGGAGGACGTCGGCAAGCTCGGCGGGGTCTTCCGGGTGACCGACGGGCTGCAACAGGAGTTCGGCGAGGCCCGGGTCATCGACACCCCGCTGGCCGAGTCGGCGATCGTCGGCACGGCGATCGGGCTGGCCATGCGCGGTTACCGGCCGGTCTGTGAGATCCAGTTCGACGGGTTCGTCTATCCCGCGTTCGACCAGATCGTCAGCCAGCTCGCGAAGCTGCACTACCGGTCGGCCGGCCGGATCCGGCTGCCGGTGACGATCCGCATCCCCTTCGGCGGCGGGATCGGCGCCGTCGAGCATCACAGTGAGTCGCCGGAAGCGTACTTCTGTCACACCGCCGGCCTGAAGGTTGTCGCCTGCTCGAACCCGGTCGACGCCCATCACATGATCCAGCAGGCCATCCGGTCCGACGATCCGGTGATCTTCCTCGAACCGAAACGGCGGTACTGGGAGAAGGGCGTGGTCGACCCGCGCCCCCTCGCCGAACTGCCCGCGGGCGAGCTCACCCAGCTGCACGCCAGCCGGGTCGTGCGCACCGGCACGGACGCGACCCTCGTCGGCTATGGCCCCACCGTACGGACCTGCCTCGACGCCGCCGAGATCAGCGCGGCGGACGACAGCCGGTCGCTGGAGGTCATCGACCTGCGGACGCTCTCACCCCTGGACCTGGAACCCGTGCTCGACTCGGTACGCCGGACCGGCCGGCTGGTCGTGGTCCATGAGGCACCGTCCAACGTCTCGGTGTCGGCCGAGGTCGCCGCGCGGGTGACGGAGCGGGCGTTCTACTCCCTGGAGGCGCCGGTCCTGCGGGTCACCGGCTTCGACACCCCGTATCCCCCGGCCCGCCTCGAAGATCACTACCTCCCCGACGTYGACCGCATCCTCGACGCCGTGGACCGTTCTTTCGCGTACTGAGCGTACTGAGAAGCATGAGGACCGACCAWCCGGCTATCTGACTGGGGTTACCGTGACGCAGCGACAGTTCCGGCTCCCTGACCTCGGCGAAGGTCTGACCGAGGCGGACATCGTCCGGTGGCTTGCCCAGGTCGGGGACACCGTCACGGTGAACCAGCCCCTCGTCGAGGTCGAGACCGCGAAGGCGGTCGTCGAGGTCCCCAGCCCGTTCGCCGGGATCCTGGTCGAGACCCACGGCGCCGAGGGAACGACCCTCGCGGTCGGCGCACCCCTGCTGACCATCCAGACCGCCGACACCGACACCTACGTCGACRCCGACACCAACGCCGACGGGACGGGTGGGAACGGGACGGGTGCGAACAGCCTGCCGACATCCCGGGACGCTGGCAGCATCGAGCGCACCCCCGTCCTCGTGGGCTATGGACCGAGGACGGCCGAGAGCCGCCGGCGCCGCCCTCGACGACCACCTACGCCAGCCGGTCCGGTCCACACAGCCGGTCCGGTCCACACAGCCGGTCCGGTCCACACAGCCGGTCCGGTCCACACAGCCGGTCCGGTCCACACAGCCGGTCCGGTCCACACAGCCGGTCCGGTCCACACAGCCGGTCCGGTCCACACAGCCGGTCCGGTCCACACAGCCGGTCCGGTCCACACAGCCGGTCCGGTCCACACAGCCGGTCCGGTGCTCGCCAAACCGCCGGTCCGCAAGCTCGCCCGTGACCTCGGTGTCGACCTCGCATCCCTCGCCGGCACCGGCCCGGACGGCACGATCAGCCGGGCCGACGTCGAGGCCGCGGTGCGTGCCGCCGCCCGTACCGCGCCCCTCGCGGCGCCGCCCACGCGCGATGCCCCGCCGATCGGCGTCATCCCCGCCGGGGCCACCTTCTCCGCCGAGACGCGTACCTGGCACGTGCCTGTCACCGGCATCCGGCGGTCGATGGCGCAGGCGATGGTCGCCAGCGTCTCGGCTGCCCCGCATGTCACCGAGTTCCTCACCGTCGACGCGACGGCGACGATGGCCGCCCGGGACCGGATCGCGGCGCTGCCGGAGTTCACCGGGATCAAGATCACCCCATTGCTGTTCGTCGCCAGAGCCCTGCTCATCGCCGTTCGCCGACATCCGATGATCAACTCATCCTGGGTCGAGGACGCGGGCGGTGGCCGGCCGGAGAACGGTGGCCGGCCGGAGAACGGTGGCCGGCCGGAGATACATGTGTACGACCGGGTGAACCTCGGCATCGCCGTGGCGGGCCCGCGTGGGCTCGTCGTGCCCACCATCCCGGATGCCGGCCGGCTCGACGTCGTCGGGCTGRCTCACGCCCTGGCCGGCCTCACCACCGCGGCGAGGGCGGACCGGCTCAGCCCCGCGGATCTGCGCGGCGGCACGATCACCATCACCAACGTCGGCGTCCTCGGCGTCGACATCGGCACCCCGATCCTGAACCCGGGCGAAGCGGCGATCCTCGCCCTCGGCTCGATCCGACCGATGCCCTGGGTGCACGAGGGCCAGCTCACCGTGCGTACGGTGGTACAGCTGGCACTCTCGTTCGACCATCGCATCGTCGACGGCGCGCTGGGCTCCGCGGTCCTCGCCGACGTGGGTGCCGTCATCACCGATCCCACGGTGGCACTCGCCTGGTCCTGATCGACTCATCGGATCCACYAGTTGGCCACAAACGGGCACACTGCACGCAAGAGGGGCACACAACGGCCCAGATTCCGCTCCCTGGTACGGTTGCGCCTCTGACCGGCTTCCGGCACAAAGAGGTGGAACCATGACGCGAGTGGAGGCACTGCAGGCCGCGGACGAGTTCGTCGCCAAGGTTCTGACCTCCGCCAACTCCAGCGGCCGGTTCACCGGCACGCTCAACCTGGCTGAGCKGGTCGACCTCACCCTACGAGTGGCTCGGTTTCTGCTCGAGGGTCAGTCCTCCTCGGACGCCGACGACATCCTCAAGCGGGACATGCGCAACGAGCTCGATCAGGCGTTCCCGCCGCTACGCACCTCCTGAACCGACCATCCCGGCTCGCCCCCGCGGACGAGCGCCCGGCCGGGTTCCCTGGTCCGTCCCCACGGACCGTCCAGGGAACCGGACCGGGCGGTGGGCAGGCGGACCGGTGAACGAGCACGGTTCAGTGCGGCGACAGKGGGTGGTCCCCTTCGACGTGCACGTGGATGGCCGGCTGCCCGTCACCGTAGGTCGCCTCCGGATGGCGTGAGGGGTTCAGCCGACGATCCTCCTCGGGGGTCAGTCCCAGCTCGCGCCGGTGCGGGGCCTCGAACGGAGCGGACGGGTCGACGATGATGCCGTCATCGAGCGGTCTGGGCGCKGGCACGCCGTTCTCGACCGACTCTTCGACGATCTTCCTGCGCCACTGGTCGCGGTACAGGGTGAGGCCGAGCCCAATGGCGCTGACGCACATCAGGATGATGCCCACGGCCGTGATGTCGAGCCCGGACGGTTCGGAGCGGACCGCGAAGGCGAGGATGGCGCCGAGGGCCAAGAGTAAAAGACTCAACGGGATTCCCATACCGGTCCATATACCCTTCCGCGGCAAGAACGCAACCCCGCCGCGGCAACATCAGAACGCCTCCTCCGGCAGTTCCATGAGCCCGAGGCCGGTGGACTCCAGCGCTACCCGGCGCGCCGTCAACTCCGGTAGCACATYGGCCGCGAACCAGCGCGCGGCGGCCACCTTGCCCTGGTAAAAGGCGGCGTCCCGAGCGGGCCGGGCCCCGGCGGACGCCGGAGAATCCTGGGTCCGCAGGGCTACCTCGGCGCCGCGCAGGAGCAGCCATCCGATGATCAGGTCACCGAGGCTCATCAGCAGCCTCGTCGTATTCAGGCCGACCTTGTAGATCGCGGCGGCCTCCTCGGCGGCGCCGGTGAGGAACCCGACCAGCGAATTCACCATGCTCTGGACGTCCTCAAGGRCCACCCCCAGCGCCTCCCGCTCCGCCCGCAGCGCGCCGTTGCCGGCCTCGCCCTTCACGAACGTCTGGATCTCGCCCAGCACGGAGGCCAGCGCCTGCCCCTGGTCCCGGACGATTTTCCGGAAAAACAGGTCCTGGCCCTGGATCGACGTGGTGCCCTCGTAGAGAGTGTCGATCTTGGCATCGCGGATGTACTGCTCGATCGGATAGTCCTGCAGGTACCCGGAACCACCGAGGATCTGCAGTGAAGAGGCGAGCAGCTCGTAGGACCGTTCGGAGCCGACCCCCTTGACGATCGGGAGCAGCAGGTCGTTGATGCGTTCGGCGAGCTCGTCGGCCTCCCMCCGCTCGCCGGCCAGCGCAACCCGGTCCTGGAACGTCGCGGTGTAGAGCACCAGTGAACGCATGCCCTCCGCATACACCTTCTGCATCATCAGCATCCGGCGGACATCCGGGTGATGAATGATCGTGACACGCGGTGCCGTCTTGTCCGACGCGCGGGCCAGGTCCGCACCCTGGACGCGGGTGCGGGCGAACTCGAGCGCGTTGAGATATCCGGTGGACAGCGTGGCGATGGCCTTGCTGCCCACCATCATCCGGGCGTACTCGATCACCTGGAACATCTGGGCGATGCCCTCGTGGACGTCACCGACCAGCCAACCGACCGCCGGCGCCCGCTCACCGAACCGCAGCTCGCAGGTGGCGGAGACCTTCAGGCCCATCTTCTTCTCGATGTTCGTCACGTAGACGCCGTTACGGGCGCCGGGCGTGCCGGTCCGCGGATCGGGCATGAACTTCGGCACCACGAACATCGACAGGCCCTTACTCCCCGGGCCGTGCCCCTCCGGCCGGGCGAGCACGAGGTGGATGATGTTCTCCGGGACATCCCAGTCCCCGTTGGTGATGAACCGCTTCACGCCCTCGATGTGCCAGGTGCCGTCGGGCTGCTCGATCGCCCTGGTACGACCGGCCCCGACGTYGGAACCCGCGTCCGGCTCGGTGAGCACCATCGTCGCGCCCCAGTGCCGTTCGATGGCGAACTCGGCGAGCTGGCGCTGCCATTCGTTGCCGAGCCGGTGCAGGATCGCCGCGAACGTCGGCCCGGCCATGTACATGAAGATGGCCGGGTTCGCTCCGAGCAGCAGCTCCGAGGCCGCCCACGCGACGGTCGGAGACGCACCCAGCCCACCCAGGTGCGGCGGAAGGTAGAGCCGCCACCACTCACCGTCCAGAACGGCCTGGTAGGACTTCTTGAACGACTCCGGCAGGGTCACCGACCCGGTCGCCGGATCCAGGGTCGGTGGATGACGGTCGGCGTCGGTGAAGGACTCGGCAACGGGTCCGGAGGCGAGGTGATCGAGCTCGGCCAGCACCTCGCGCGCGGTCTCGGCGTCCATCTCCCCGAAGGGACCGGTGCCGAGCGTGCGATCGACCCCGAACACCTCGAACAGGTTGAACTCGATGTCTCGCAGATTGCTCCGGTAGTGGCCCATCAACGGCTCCTTCCCGGGACCGCCGGACACCGTGATCGGCCGATGCCGGCTAGCTACTCGTGAGTACGTTGTTCCCATGCTACTCACGAGTAACCCGTTGACAAGAGTGGCGGCTGGGAAGAAGTCGTCGCGATCCAACTTTTCTCCGACAAACGGGGAAGGCCCGGGGCCGGGCACGTCTACTCTTGCCACTCATGCGCGACCCGGCCACCCAGGAGGTACGGCTCGCGGTCGTCATGACCGGTGGCGCGAGCCTCGCCGTCTGGATGGGCGGGGTCGCCACCGAGATCAACCTTGCGACCAGCCCGGACCGTGACCGGGCCGACGACGCGGACGCCGCCGTCGCTGCCCGTTACGCCCGGCTGGCGACCATCCTCGACGTCGAGGTCAGTGTGGACGTACTCGCCGGCACCTCGGCCGGTGGCATCAACGCCGCCATGCTGGGCTACGCGAACACCCACCACGCCGATCTCACCCCGCTGCGGGACCTGTGGCTGTCCCTCGGCTCGTTTGACGCGCTCATGCGCACCCCCCACGAGAAGACGTATCCCTCGCTGCTGCACGGGGACACCGCCGTGCTGCCCGCGCTGCACACCGCCTTGACAGCGGTGGGGGAGACGGCCCGAGCCGGCATGGACCGAGCCGGCATGGACCGCCCGACATCGGTCTTCATCACTACGACGATCCTGCGCGGCGAGGTCGCCGAGCACGCCGACTCACTCGGCGGCACCATGTACGACGTCGACCACCGGGGCCTGTTCGCCTTCGGCACRCAGGACCTGACCGACCCTGGCGCGGTCCCCCGTCTCGCCCTGGCCGCACGGGCCAGTTCCGCCTTTCCGGGCGCCTTCGAGCCGGCCTACGTGCCGGTGGGGCACGCCGTCGACGCCGCGCACCCGGACATGGCCCGCTACGTCAACGCCTCCCACGGATTCCACGCATCGGACGGCGGGATCCTGGTCAACCGCCCGATCGGACCGGCGCTGGCGGCCATCTTCGACCGGCCCGCCGAACGCCAAGTCCGTCGCGTGCTCGCCTACGTCGTGCCCTCGCCGCGGATGCCGGTACCGACGAATCCGGCGGCACCAACGAATCCGGCGGCACCAACCAGGACGTCCACACCGCCCGCCCTGCCTGTGCCACCCACGGTGATCCCCACCCTTCTCCAGGTGCTCGGCGCGGCGCTGAACCAGTCGATCGGTACAGATCTGGCGACGCTGCGCGACCACAACAGCGCCGTACGCGGTACGCGGGCGAACCGGCGACGGCTGCTGCGCCTCGCCCCGGCCGGTGGTCCCCGATTAGCGGACGAGAGCGTCTATGACGCCTACCGCCGCAGCCTGGCAGAGGAGATCGCCCCACCGGTGATCGAGGCGCTGCTGCGCGTCCTCGGTGGTCGGTTCGATCTGCCCCGTCCCCCGGACACCGAAGCGCTGCGCACCGACGCGGCCGGACCCGCCCGGATGACGAACGCCGCGGTCAACGCCGTGRTCCAGATGCTTCCCGACCGGCTGCCGACCACGGCCGACCTCRCCGACCTGTGGCGGCTGGGCCGACCCGCGCTCGACGCCGCCAAGGGTCTACTGATCAACATGATCAACGAAGGGTACGTCCTCTCCCCCGAGCCGGCGGACCGGATCCGACTTGCCCGGCTCGCGGCGGCCGTGCACGGCGCATCGCACGCCACCATCCGGAACACCGACACCACCGCCACCACAGCCACCGCGGCCCTGCGGCCCGGCGTCTTCACGACGGTCAGCGAGACCCTCGGTGCGATGGCCGGGGCACCGCTGCTCGACGTCATCGCCGAGGCTGCCCGCCGCTGGTTGCGGACCGACCCGGAGGGCGACGCGGGGCAGGACGAGCTCACCCGGGCCTGGCGCTCCCTGGAGCGGATGATCGAGACCCTGCGGACCGAGCTCACCGATCTCGTGGACCGGCGGTCCCCCGCGGCCCGGCCTCCGGCGGGACCAGAGACCAGGCCCGAGGGTCTCAGCGTCGGCCAGCGCCGGGCGGTGGCGGCCCGGACCCTCGCGGACTTCGTCGGGTACCTCCCGTCGACTCCCGCGGACGCCCTGATCGCCGTGCTCGACGTGCACCTGGTCGAACGAAGCACCGGCGCCGCGGTCCTCGACCAACCGGTTGAGCTCGTCCAGATCAGCGCGGATCTACCGAACCGCCTCGATCCCGCCCGCGCACTGGCCGAGGAGAAGGTCACAGGCCTGCAGCTGGGAAACTTCGGCGCCTTCGCGAAGTCCTCGTGGCGGGCCAACGACTGGATGTGGGGACGGCTGGACGGTGCGGGCTGGCTGGTCCGGATCATGCTGGATCCACGCCGGCTCGTGATCCGCCGGGACACCGCCGTCCCCGCCGGTCACGCCCACGCCGCGGCGCTGGCCCGCCGGGGCTGGCTGGTGGATCTGGTCGACGATCTCACCGAGGTGGCCGGCATCCCGGCGCCGCGGGAGGTACTCGACGAGCTTGGCTTTCTGACCGATCCGGACGCCCCCGTGCCGCCGAACCTTCCGGTCACGGCGACCTGGGTCGCCGCCGGCATCCAACGGGACATCGCGGCCAAGGAGCTGGTGGGGGTCGCCGAGGCGGTGCGGCGCGACAACAAGGCCGGGGTCGATCCGCGGCCCACCGCCGACTTCCTCGCCGCCGTCGACCGGGCCCTGACCGTGGAACCGAGCCGGCCCGGGACGACGACCGGACCGGGGGCCTCGGCGGTACCGGAAGGGACAGGCTCCCCGAACCTGGACGAGCCGCGCGGCGCCGAGGTCATCTCGCTGGCCGCGGCCGTGGCCGCCAGGATCGCCGCGGGACAGACCGGTGCCCACCGGCCTGCCGGCGTCGACAGTTCGGCTCTGGCGCGCCGACCGCCCCGGCCACCCGGGCTCAGCGGCGTCCCCGTCACGCCCGGCGCGCTGCCCCCGCGAGCGGTGGACAAGGTACTCGAGGCCTGCCGCGTCTCGGACGAGCGCATCACCGACGCGGCGCAGGGCCCGGTTCTGGTGACCGCCCTGGCCCAGATCGTGGCCGTGGTCGTCGCCTGGGCCACATCGACCCGCCGGCTGCCACGGCCCCTGCGGCCGGTCGCGTTCCTCGCCCGGACCGTCACCCGTCTCGCCTTCGAGATGATCCGGGATGTCACGCACGGCCGGCGGCGGATGACGATCGCGGTGGGAACAGCGCTGGTCGGCCTCGGCACGGCCGGCGGGCTGACCGGTTCGGGCATCGTCGGCGGCCTGGGGATCGTCGTCGGCCTGATCGGCCTGCTGATGATCGGACTTACCGGCTGGCGGCACCTGCCCGGAGGACTGGCGGTCGTGGGAGCGGGGCTCATCGCGGTGTTCGCGGCGGCCGGTGTCGTTCCGGTGATCCATGACCGGCTCTTCCCCTGGCTACACGACGATGTCGTGCCCTACCTGGCCGATCATCCGTGGGCATGGGCGACCGTCTTCGGAGCCCTGGTGCTGCCGGCTCTCTGGTCCGTCGCCGAGGCCCTCACCACCCGCCGGGCCCGCCGCAACGGCTGATCATCCCGGCGACGTGGCGACGTGGCGACGTAGTTCAGGAGATGTCGGACCAGGTCAGGGTGCCCGTCGGGTCCCGAAGGCAGGACACCGGGCGGCCGGCGGAGTCCTGGACGATGCGCCCGACGTCCTCGGGGTCGCAGTTCCCGCCCTCATCCGGCCGAACCACGGGAGCCGGGGCGGGCGGCTCCGTGGACCATCGACCGATGCCGGCCGGGCCGGTCCCGCCGACGGGCGCGCAGAACAGCACAAGGCCGTTGACGGCGGTCGCGGGCGAGGTGTCCTCGGCGGGGGAACAGGCCTCTCCGACGAAGACGGAGGATGCTCGCGGAGTCGGCACCGGCAGTGACGCGACACCGTCCGGGGCGGCGGAGGTTCCGGAGGGGCCCGGCGCCCGTGAGACGTCAGGCGTCGCAGCCGCGGCGGAGGTCCCGAGCGCGCCCGGGCCGCCCGGGTCCTGAGACGACGCACTCGGCGTGACCACCGAGCCCGGCCGGGCGACCGAGCCGCCGGACCCACTCGACCCCGGCTCCGAGCATCCGACGACCAGCGCGAGCAGCAGCCCTCCGGCCACGGTCAGGCCGAGACGGCCACGGCCTCGAAGACCACCACGGCCTCGAAGACCGCCACGGCCTCGAAGACCGCCATACACGGCGTACCTCCCGTCGCACCTCGGGAGCCGGAGTCATACCCCGGTCCAGGCCGCCCGATCTCAAGACCTGTGTTCCAGCTTAGGTAACCTGCCGCTCACACCGTGGTCACTTGCCCGAACTGGGAGATCCGATCGTCCGCCGCCACGGGAACCAGCGTCCCGTCGACCTCCATCTCCGTCGCGACCTGGGCCAGCCGAACGGCGGGCCGCGCCGGCAGCGGCGCGGTGTCCGCCTGGGTCCCGAGCTCCACCCAGCCGACCAGCACCTCGTCCGACGTCAGCCCGAACGCCCCCCGGACCTCGGCGCTGTCCTGCATCGGCACCGACTTCCAGGCCGAGGCGACGCCGAGCGCGTGCGCGGCCAGGCAGATGTTCTGCGCCGCTGCCGCGGCCGAGGCGTCCTGCTCGGCGACCGGAACCTTCGAACCGACACGGGATGCGACGACGGCGATGAGCGCCGGGGAACGGGTGGCCTTGCCCGCGGTCTTGCGGATGACCGGCTCGGGCAACCCGCCGAGGGCCTCGGCGGCCCGCTTGATCGCCGCAGCCAGGGTGGCGCGGGCATCGCTCCGCACAACCACGAAGCGCCAGGGCCGCAGCATCTTGTGATCCGGCGCCGTGGTGGCGGCGCCAAGCATGATCATAATCTGCTCCACCGTCGGACCGGGTTCGACGAGCCGGGTCGCTGTGCGGCGCGTCATCAGGCAGGCGAGAGCGTCCATGAAAACTCCTCGGGGGATCGCGGTTCGGGGAGCCCC
>NZ_MOMD01000028.1:0-29852 GCF_001983015.1 Frankia sp. CcI156 | reverse complement strand
AGGGTGCCCGTCGGGTCCCGAAGGCAGGACACCGGGCGGCCGGCGGAGTCCTGGACGATGCGCCCGACGTCCTCGGGGTCGCAGTTCCCGCCCTCATCCGGCCGAACCACGGGAGCCGGGGCGGGCGGCTCCGTGGACCATCGACCGATGCCGGCCGGGCCGGTCCCGCCGACGGGCGCGCAGAACAGCACAAGGCCGTTGACGGCGGTCGCGGGCGAGGTGTCCTCGGCGGGGGAACAGGCCTCTCCGACGAAGACGGAGGATGCTCGCGGAGTCGGCACCGGCAGTGACGCGACACCGTCCGGGGCGGCGGAGGTTCCGGAGGGGCCCGGCGCCCGTGAGACGTCAGGCGTCGCAGCCGCGGCGGAGGTCCCGAGCGCGCCCGGGCCGCCCGGGTCCTGAGACGACGCACTCGGCGTGACCACCGAGCCCGGCCGGGCGACCGAGCCGCCGGACCCACTCGACCCCGGCTCCGAGCATCCGACGACCAGCGCGAGCAGCAGCCCTCCGGCCACGGTCAGGCCGAGACGGCCACGGCCTCGAAGACCACCACGGCCTCGAAGACCGCCACGGCCTCGAAGACCGCCATACACGGCGTACCTCCCGTCGCACCTCGGGAGCCGGAGTCATACCCCGGTCCAGGCCGCCCGATCTCAAGACCTGTGTTCCAGCTTAGGTAACCTGCCGCTCACACCGTGGTCACTTGCCCGAACTGGGAGATCCGATCGTCCGCCGCCACGGGAACCAGCGTCCCGTCGACCTCCATCTCCGTCGCGACCTGGGCCAGCCGAACGGCGGGCCGCGCCGGCAGCGGCGCGGTGTCCGCCTGGGTCCCGAGCTCCACCCAGCCGACCAGCACCTCGTCCGACGTCAGCCCGAACGCCCCCCGGACCTCGGCGCTGTCCTGCATCGGCACCGACTTCCAGGCCGAGGCGACGCCGAGCGCGTGCGCGGCCAGGCAGATGTTCTGCGCCGCTGCCGCGGCCGAGGCGTCCTGCTCGGCGACCGGAACCTTCGAACCGACACGGGATGCGACGACGGCGATGAGCGCCGGGGAACGGGTGGCCTTGCCCGCGGTCTTGCGGATGACCGGCTCGGGCAACCCGCCGAGGGCCTCGGCGGCCCGCTTGATCGCCGCAGCCAGGGTGGCGCGGGCATCGCTCCGCACAACCACGAAGCGCCAGGGCCGCAGCATCTTGTGATCCGGCGCCGTGGTGGCGGCGCCAAGCATGATCATAATCTGCTCCACCGTCGGACCGGGTTCGACGAGCCGGGTCGCTGTGCGGCGCGTCATCAGGCAGGCGAGAGCGTCCATGAAAACTCCTCGGGGGATCGCGGTTCGGGGAGCCCCCGCGGGAAGTACCGATCTCCCGGCCGGCGACCGCGACCCAGCCAGCGGTGACAGCCGCCGGTGGATCTGGAACGGTGACAGGTTACCGTAGATATTGCCCCGCTCGGACCTCCGCCGGGAGGCTCTCGTCACCGCCGTCGTTGAAATAGACCATCTGGCCAAGCGATACGGGTCCCAGCGCGCCGTCCGGGACGTGAGTTTCACGGTGCGGGAAGGGAACATCACCGGTTTTCTGCGGCCGAACGGCTCCGGCAAGACAACGACGCTGCGCATCCTGCTGAGTCTGGTCACCCYTGGTTCCGGCAGTGTGCTGGTCTTCGGTGGCTGCGGGGCGGTCGAGGTGAACGCGGCCGGCTGGAGAGTAGTCGGCTGGGGAGTGTTGGCCCAGGTGGCGGCGCTCCTCGCGGTGCGGCGGGAGCTGCCGTCATGACCGCGCCAGGCTGGCCGCCGGCGGATGAGCCGTCCGGGTCGCGCCGTCCCGGCCGGGACCCGGCGGTGGCACCGGCGTGGGATGGGTCACCTCAGGCGCGTCGGGTACGCGCATCCCCCACCGCATCGGGTCGCGATCGGCCTACCATCCGGCACATGGTGCCGTGCCCGACATGCGCGGAGGACAACCACGAGCGGGCCCGCTTCTGCTCCGGATGTGGGAACCCCCTTCCCACCCCGGGGAGCGGCGCCCGGAAGACCGTRACGATCATGTTCGTGGACATCACCGGGTCCACCGACATCGGCGAGAGAATCGACTCCGAACCGCTGCAGCAGGTCATGTGGCGGTTCTTCACCACCGTCCGTGAAGTGATCTACACCCACGGCGGATCGGTCGAGAAGTTCATCGGCGACGCCGTCTTCGCCGTCTTCGGCATTCCCGTGCTGCACGAGGACGACGCGCTGCGCGCGGTTCGCGCCGCCCTCGACATCCGGGCGGCGATGGAGGCGCTCAATGCCGACCTGCAGCGCGAGTGGGGCCTGAAACTGCGGGTGCGGATCGGGATCAACACCGGCGAGGTGACCGTCRCAGGCGGTGGCGTCACCGGCGATCCGGTGAACGTCGCCTCCCGGCTGGAACACGYCGCTCCCCCCGACGAGATCCTCATCGGGGACACCACCTACCGCTTCATCCGGCACAGCGTCACGGTAAGCCCGCTCGGCCCCCTGGTCGTCCAGGGCAAGCGCGACCCGCTGCGGGTGCACCGGTTGATCGGGCTGGTAGACCCGACCGCGGGTCCCGGCAGCCGGGCCCCGACCCACGGCTTCACCGCCCCGGTCATCGGGCGTAACCGGGAACGCCGCCGGCTGCAGGACGCCTTCGAGGCCGTGGTCGAGGAACGCACCTGCCACCTGTTCACCGTGCTGGGCCCGGCGGGCATCGGCAAGTCCCGGATGGTCGGCGAGTTCTGCGCGGCCATGGCGAACCGGGCGACCGTGCTCACCGGGCGTTGCCTGTCCTACGGCGAGGGCATCGCCTACTGGCCGCTGATGGAGATGGTGCGCCAGGCCACTGGTCTGTCCGCTGACGAGAGCGCCCCGGACGGGCGGCGTCGGCTGCGGGAACTGCTCGACGGTGTCACCCAGGCGGCGGAGATCGTCGAGGCGCTCGCGCCCCTGGTGGGGCTGGGCGGCGCGGAACTCGGTCCGCAGGAAAGCTTCTGGGCCGTCCGGTCCTTCTTCCAGGCGCTGGCGGCCCGACGCCCGCTGATCCTGTGGTTCGACGACGTGCACTGGGCCGAGCCGACCCTGCTCGACCTGCTGGAGAACATCGCCGACTGGTCCCGCGACGCCCCCATCATGCTGCTGTGCCTGGCCCGCCCGGAACTGCTGGAGGAGCGGCGGGACTGGGGAGGCGGCAAGCTCAACGCCACCTCGATGCTGCTGGCGCCGCTGACCGAGGCGCGCTGCCAGCGCCTGATCCGCACCCTGATGGGCTCCGACGACCTCGACCCGGCCCTCGTCTCCCGGATCACTACCTCCGCGGCCGGCAACCCACTGTTCGTCGAGCAGATGGTGGCGGCCCTCGTCGACGACGGCCTGCTGCGCCGGGAGGGCAGCCGGTGGATCGCCACCGGCAGCCTGCGCAATGTGACGGTGCCGCCGACCATCTCGTCCCTGCTCGCGGCCCGGCTCGACCGGCTCGACCCGCCCGAACGGCGGGTCCTTGAACGCGCCGCCATCGTGGGGGAACGCTTCTACCTCGACGCTGTCATCGACCTGTCGGACCCGAGCGAACAGCCGATGGTCGCCGCCCACTGTCTGAGCCTGGTCCGCAAGGAACTGGTGCATCCGGACCGGTCCGACCTGCCCGGCGTCGAGGCGTTTCGGTTCCTGCACGTGCTGCTGCGCGACTGCGCCTACCAGTCCACCGCCAAACGGCAGCGCGCCGATCTGCACCAGCGGTTCGCCCAGTGGCTGCAGACCCGGCTGGAGGGTGGCCCCGGTGAGCACGACGAACTGGTCGGCTACCATCTGGAGCAGGCGTTTCGTTACCGGGTGGAGATCGGGCAGCGCGACACCGAGACGATCGAGCTGGGCCGATCCGCGGCGACCTGTCTGATCGAGGCGGCGGACCGGGTGCGCCAGGGCGACGAGACCGGCGCGGMCCAGCTGCTCAAGCGGGCCATCACCCTGCTGCCCGAGACGGACCCACTGCGGCTACGGGCCGAGATCGACCTCGGCTGGGCGCTGTACTCGTTCGGCCGGCTCTCCGACGCCGAGCGCATCCTGCGCCAGGTGACCGAGCGGGCCCGGCGCGCCGGGGAGGAGGGCCTGCGGGCCCACGCCCGGCTCGCGTACCTGCGGGTGCTGTTCTCCACCGATCCGGAGGGCCTGGTCGCCAGGACGCTGACCGAAGCCGCGGTGTGCCTGACCAACTTCGTGCAGGCCGGCGACGAGGTCGGCGCGGCGCTCGCCTGCCGTAGCCAGGCCAATGCCTACCTGGCGGCCGGGCAGTTCGCCGCGGCCGAGCGGGCGATGGAGAACGCCGTCCGGCACGCGGAGGAGTCCGGCGTGCCCCGGGCCGCGCAGTCGCTGCGCCGCGAGCTCACCATGCTCATGAGTTGGGGGCCCCGGCCGGTCGCCGTCGGGATCACCCGGGCGAACGAGGCCCTCGACGCCGCCGGCGACGACCGGGCTCTGCGTCGGGCCGTGCTCGCCCAGCTCGCGGTCCTCACCGCCATGTCGGGGGATCTGGAGGGCGCGCGGATCCATCTCAAGGCGACCGAGGAGATCGTTCACGACCTGCGCGCCCCGCGGACCGACCCCTTTCATGGCGGGTTCGTCGTGGCCCGGGTGGCGCTGCTCGCCGACGAGCTGGCAGTCGCCGAGCGGGAGCTGCGGCGAAGCTGCCGGCAGCTGTCCCGGATGGGGGAACGCGCGTTCCTGGCCAACCGGGCCGCGGCACTCGCCGACGTTCTCGTCCGGCTCGGCAAGGTTGACGACGCGGGCAAGTATGTCACCCGGTGTCGGGACGCCGCCGCCGCCGACCAGCTACCGGCCCAGGCCGGATGGTGCGGGGTCCACGCGAAGCTCCTGGCGCTGCGCGGCCGCGATGCCGAGGCCCTCCGGTTCGCCGACACCGCCGTCGATCTCGCCAGCCGCACCGACGACGTCGACGGCCAGGGACATGCGCTGCTGTCCCGCGCCGAGGTTCTCTACCGGGCCGGCCGCAAGGACGACGCCGCCGAGAGCCTGGAGGCTGGCATCACCCGGTATCTGCACCGGGGCAACGTCGCCGCGGCAAACCTCGGCCGCCGGCTGTTCGACGCGCTCGACGGTCCCCCGCCGGGAACCGGAGGCCCCCCACCAGGGACGGGAGACCCCTCAGCAGGGACGGGAGACCCCTCGCCAGGAACTGGCTAGCGGGGGTCCGCGCCCGCGCGCTCAGCGCAGCAGTCCGCGCAGCCGCGCCTGTTCCTGCAACCAGTACATCTCCTGCGCCCACAACCGCAGCCGCTCGACGGCGGCGAGCTCGCCGGCCAGAGCCTGCGCCACGGACGGCCGGCTCAGTACCTCAACGCCGACGGGCGCCCACGGCCAGGCGGCCTCCTCCTCGCAGGCTCGCTGGTAGGCGGCCCGCCGCAGGGCTATCTCGGCGAGGGCGAAATCGATCTGCTCGGAGAGCAGGTCGAGACGCGCAAGCAGGTCCGCGTCACGAACCCACGGACGGCCGCTATAAGCGGGCAATGGAGCGGGCCGCGCAGACATGTTGGGGGAAGGGTACGAGCCCGCGGACACCGGGAACAACACGCATCCCGAAACAGACCTCTGAGCTGCGGTTCATTCTTCCACCCGGCCGGAATCGGCGGCCCCCTCGGGGAGAACCCGGTGGACACCCGAGTCGGGTGAGACGACTGTCGGGACGTGAGCAACGGAGGTCCGAGGGTAACGCCTACGGTACGGCGTCCATGGTGCCGATCAGATCCGTAAGCCAGCCTGGGGGTCTTTCGGTGAGTCTCACACCACCCGTCCTGCTGATGGTGCTCGGTTTTCCACTCTTCGTAATGGCGGGGATGCTCATGATGGGCGGAATCGAGAAACGTCTGATCGGCTCCCGCGGGTTGCTCTCCCTGGTCACCGAGGACGGCACCGCCTCGGTGGGTGACTCCGGACCATCCGGTGCACGACCGTCACCCAGCGCACCCGCGGCCCTCAGCGCACCCGCCACCCTCAGCGCACCCGCCACCCCCAGCGCACCCGCGTCATCGGGCGATCGGACGTCACCGCTCATCGGCTGAGCCGTCTCCCAGCCAGCGGGATGCGGACAGTCGAGGGGGCGGTCAGCGGCGGCGGGATCCCCCACCGACCCGCAGCCRACCGTCGAGACCGGCCTCCCGCAACAACGCGGCGAACGCCGGCGTGGGTGCCTGGATCTCCAGACATGAGTGCACCCGGCGGAGCAGCAGATCGGCGCGGAGCAGAGCTGCGAGCCCCGGGACGTCGATCGAGCGCAGGCCCGCGACATCCACCRTGACCGTCCCCCCGCCCCGGCCGAGATGCTCGCCGATCTGCTCACGGAACCGGAGCCGCCCGGCCGTGTCGAGTTCCCCGGCGAGTTCGATGAGCACGTCCTCGCCTGTCCGCCGCACGGACATCCGCAAGGCTCCAGCATCCACCCGCATGACTTCCACCCCCCGATGTCGTCACCGCGCGGGGCCACCCCCGATCGATTACGCAGAGTAACATGCCTCGGTTGGCTGGATCCCCGGCGGGCRTCAGCCGGCCCGCAGACGCTTGATCAGAGCATTCGTCGAGCTGTCATGCCCCAGCTCCGGTTCCTGCTCGGACCCGAGTTCCGGAATGATCCGACCGGCCAGCACCTTGCCGAGCTCCACGCCCCACTGGTCGAAACTGTTGATCCCCCAGATGACCCCCTGGGTGAACACCTTGTGCTCGTACAGTGCGATCAGCTGACCGAGGGCGAACGGAGTCAGCTTCTGGGCCARCAGGGTGTTCGAGGGTCGATTACCCGGGAAGGTCCGATGCGCAACGAGGTCCGGCGTGACACCCTCGGCGGCCACCTCCGCGGCTGTCCGGCCGAACGCGAGGGCCTCTGTCTGCGCCAGGAAGTTGGCYAGCAGCAGGGCGTGCTGGTCCACCCCGGCGCCATCCGCCGTGCCCACCCCGGGATGGTTCGGCCGGACGAAGCCGATGAAATCGGCCGGAACGATCGTTGTCCCCTGGTGCAGGAGCTGGTAGTACGCATGCTGTCCGTTCGTGCCGGGAGTCCCCCAGACGATCGGTCCGGTCGGCGTCGACACRGGCCGCCCGGTGAGATCGACCGACTTCCCATTGCTCTCCATGTCCAGCTGCTGGAGATAAGCCGGGAATCGGCCCAGGTAGTGGCTGTAGGGCAGCACCGCGTGCGTCGCTGTACCGAAGAAGTCGCGGTACCACAGGCCGATCAGACCGAGCAGAACCGGAAGGTTCCGCTCGAACGGAGCCGTCCGGAAGTGCGTGTCCATAGCGGCGAAACCGRCAAGGAACTCCCGGAAGTTCGGCGGCCCGATCGCGATCATCAGCGAGAGGCCGATCGCGCAGTCCACCGAGTACCGGCCGCCCAYCCAGTCCCAGAACTCGAACATGTTCACGGTGTCGATACCGAACTCGGCGACCTTCTCGGCATTCGTGGAGACCGCGACGAAGTGCCGGGAAACGGCGTCCTCGCCGAGCAGGCCGGTGAGCCAGGACCGTGCGGCCCGCGCGTTGGAGATCGTTTCCAGGGTGGTGAACGTCTTGGACGAGACGATGAACAGGGTGCTGGCCGGATCGAGATCGGCGGTGGCCTCCCAGATGTCGGTGGGGTCGACGTTGGAGACGAACCGGACTTCGATCGACCGGTCGGCATAGTCGCGCAGGGCGTCGTAGGCCATGGCGGGTCCCAGGTCGGAGCCGCCGATGCCGATGTTGACCACCGTCCGGATCCGCTCACCGGTGGCCCCCAGCCAGTCCCCCGACCGCACCCGGTCGGCGAATTGGGACATCGCGTCGAGCACCCGATGCACGTCGGGGACGACGTCGACGCCATCCACCTCGATCCGGGTTCCGGCCGGGGCGCGCAACGCCACGTGCAACACCGGTCGGTTCTCGGTGACGTTGATTCTCTCGCCCCGGAACATCGCCTCGATCCGGTCCGCCAGCCCGGCGCGCCGGGCCAGCGCGGTCAGCAACTCGACGGTGCGCGCGGTCAGCCGGTTCTTGGAGTAGTCAAGATAGAGTCCGTCCGCTTCGGCGGCGAACGTCTCGCCACGCCGGGGATCGGCGGCGAACAGATCCCGCAGGGACACCTCGGAGATCTCGCGCAGATGCGTGGTGAGCGCCGCCCATTCCTCGGTCGCGGTGATGTCCAGCGGAGCCACCGGGGCAGCGGGCTCGGTTGTCGACATGACGTGGGATGCCCTTCCTCGCAGGTTCAACGTGTGCCGCAGTGCCCATCATCCGCACTGCGGCGGCGGCGGCGCTCGTCAGCCCCGTCGGCATGCCCGTGTCGCCGATCCGGCACGCCGGATCGGCCTGCCGGGGGTAGGGAATGGGGGGTCAGGGCCGTAGGATCACCAGGAATCCGACGAAGGGCGTCATTGCAGGCCAGGATGGTTCTCGGCGCACGGGTGGCGGTACAGCGGATGCCCGGCGTGGTAGCGGACGGATCTGGACCTTGTTGATAGATAAATCTCGGGTGGAGGCGGCGCTTCCCGGTTACTCCGTCGAGGGCGACTTGGGCCGGGGTGGCTACGGGCTCGTGCTGGCCGGCCAGCACCGGCTCATCGGCCGCAAGGTCGCGATCAAGATCCTGCTGGACACCTCCGACGACCCCGATCTGCGTACCCGCTTCCTGTCCGAGGCTCGGGTGCTGGCCGAACTGGATCATCCGCACATCGTGCGTATCCACGACTACGTGGAGCATGAGGGCACCTGCTTGCTCGTCATGGAGCTGCTCTCCGGCGGCACGCTCAAACAGCGGATGAGCTCGGGACCGGTCTCCGCCGAGACCACCTGCTCGATCGGGCTCGCGGCCGCGGCCGCCCTCGCCACGGCGCACGGCCACGGAGTGCTGCACCGGGACATCAAGCCGGACAACATCATGTTCGCCGGCGACGGGCTGCTGAAGGTGACCGACTTCGGCATCGCCAAGATTTTCGACGGAGCGGAGACCACCGCCAGCGCGATCCTGGGAACGCCGCGTTACATGRCTCCCGAGCAGATCATGGGGACGCGTCTCTTCCCGTCCACCGATCTTTACGCCCTCGCGGGTGTGCTCTACGAGATGATCGCCAACCGGCCGCTGTTCGGCCGTCAGATGGCGGTGCAACCGCTGACCCACCACCATCTGAYGATCATGCCGGAACCGCTCACCATGGTTCCGCCACCCGTCTCCGCGGTGATCCTGCGGGCGCTGGCGAAGGATCCGAGCATCCGCTTCGCCGACGCCGCCGACTTCGCCCTGGAACTCGCCCGAGCGAGCAGCCGCGCGTTCGGCCCGACCTGGCTGTCCCGGTCCGACGTCAAGGTGCGGATCGACGACGAGATCCGGGAGGCGGCGCTCGCCACCTCGACCACCCCGCGCCCGCCGGCCGCCGGTCGACCGGGCTTCCCCGGTAGCCCCGGAGCACCCGGTAGTCCGGGCTTCCCCGGTAGCCCCGGAGCACCCGGTAGTCCGGCCGGCCATCCGATGGGGGGATATCCACCACCGGGTGGGCCGGGCTGGGGTGGATTCCCGCCGGGCAACACTCCACCGCCGCGGTCGACCCCAGCGCCGCGGTCGCTCGGCCCCGGTTATGGCGGACCGGATGCCCCAGGCGGACCGGGTGCCCCCGGCGGTCCCGGCGGCCAGACGTACCGGCCCGGTCCGGGGGGACCGGTGCACGGGATGGCGGGGGTACCGCCGGCCGCCACCCGCCAGGCCGGGCACCAGTCGAGTCCGAACGCCCGTAACCGGACGCCGCTCATCATCGGAGCGGTCGCGTTCGTCGTCATCGTCGCCATCACCGTCGGCATCGTGGCAGCGGTGACGAACTCGGGCGGCGGCAGCCGCGGCGGTGACCGCGGCGGCGGCACGGCACGCCTCGCAACCGCCTACCGGGGAACGGCGCTGTCGGTGCAGGGCCTGAGCCCCTACAGCGTCGATGTCGATCCCGACGGCTCGCTACTCGTCTCCAGCCTCGCGACGGACCGCATCCAGAAGATCACCCCCGCCGGGGCGGTCAGCGACCTCGCGGGCACCGGAGCCGGCGGGATCAGCGGCGACGGCGGCCCGGCCACCGCGGCGCAGCTTGACGGGCCCGGATCGACCGCCCGTGACAAGGCCGGCAACATCTACATCGGGGACGCGAAGAACAATCGGATCCGCAAGATCAGCCCAGCCGGGATCATCACCACGATCGCCGGCACCGGTGACGCCGGTTACGGCGGCGACGGCGGCCCGGCCACCGCGGCGAAGATCAACAGTGCGGAAAAGGTGACCACCGGGCCGGACGGCAGCGTCTACCTCTCCGACTACGAAAACCACCGGATCCGCAAGATCAGCCCACAGGGGATCATTACCACGTACGTGGGCACCGGAGTCGCGGGTTACACCGGCGACGGCGGCCCGGCCACCGCAGCGAAGATCAACGGCCCGAACGATCTCCAGATGACCGACGACGGCACCCTCTACTTCGCCGACCTCGCCAGCGACACCATTCAGAAGGTGACCCCGGACGGGATCATCACCACCGTCGCCGGGACCGGTGAGGGGGGCTTCTCGGGTGACGGCGGCCCGGCCACCCGGGCCAGGCTGAACGTGCCGTCGCTCACCGTCGGCCCGGACGGCCGGACGCTCTACCTCGCTGACTACCGCAACCACCGGATCCGCCGGGTCGACCCGAACGGCGTGATCACCACGATCGCCGGCACCGGCGGCGAAGGCTCCGGCGGCGACGGCGGCCCGGCGACCGCGGCCCAGTTCAAGAACCCGAGCTCGGTCGCGGTCGACGGCAGCGGCGCGCTCTACATCGCGGACAACGGCAACGATCGGGTGCGCCGCATCGATCCGAACGGCACCATCACGACCGTCGCCCAACCGGGCTAGGGTGTCGCCGGTGACCTAGGGTGTCGCCGGTGACCTAGGCTGTCGCCGATGGCACGGATGGTCGGACGACTCGTGACGACCATCGTCCACTCCCCGGACTCGTAGCAGCCGTGAGGACTGACCGTGGATTACGAGCCTGACCGACGATCGGTGTTACGGACCGCCGCAGCCGGAGCCGGCGGGCTCGGGCTCGCCGCGCTCGGGCTCGGTGGCGGCCTGATGAGCGCCTGTCAGCAGGAGGACGCCCCCCACCCAATACCGACGGAGATCGACTGGCGCACGCTCGACGAACGACTGACCGGTCCGCTGCTGCGACCGACCGATCCGGACTACGCCGTCGCCAGCATGCTGTTCGACCCGGCTTTCGACGCGGTACGTCCGCAGGCGGTGGTCCGTGCCATGTCCGCGGGGGACGTCACGGCCTGCATCGACTTCGCCCGCTCCACCGGGATACATCTCGTCGCGCGGGCCGGTGGCCACAGCTACGGGGGTTACTCAACGACGACCGGRCTGGTCGTGGACGTGACTGCGATGGCGTCGGTCCGGCCGGGGCCCGACGGCACCGCGCTGATCGGGGCCGGAGCGCTGCTGATCGACGTCTACTCCGCACTCGCCGAGAACGGGCTGGCGCTGCCAGCCGGATCATGCCCGACCGTCGGCATCGCCGGGCTCGCCCTCGGCGGCGGCATCGGAGTGTTGAGCCGGCGCTACGGTCTGACCTGCGATCGGATGGTCTCCGCCGAGGTCGTGCTGGCCTCCGGGGAGACCGTGCGCACCGACGCCGACACCGAGCCGGACCTCTTCTGGTCGCTACGCGGTGCGGGCGGGGGCAACGTCGGCATCGTGACGTCGTTCACCTTCGCCACCCATCGGGCGACACCGTTGGCGCTGTTCACCTACCGCTGGCCCTGGGACGTGGCGGCGGACGTGCTCACCGCGTGGCAGGGCTGGATCGCCGACAGCGGCGGCGCGCCGGAGGACCTGTGGTCGACCTGCGTCGTGACCTCGATGCCGACGACCGGGGCCACCGGCAGCCCAGCCCTGCGGGTGAGCGGCGTGCTCGCGGGCGGCGCCGACGACACGCGGATCACGTGGCTGCGGGATCGACTCGCCGACCTCGTCGCCGCCGTCGGCCGGAGGCCCTCGAGCACCTTCGTCGCCCAGCGTGGCCATCTCGAGACGATGTTGCTTGAGGCGGGCTGCGCGGGCAAAAGCGTCGACGCGTGCCACCTGCGCGACCGGACGCCCGGAGGCACCCTGCCACGGGTGGCCCAACGGGCTGCCTCGGCATTCCTCACCGAACCGATGCCTGCCGGCGGGATCGAGACGATGCTCGCCGCGCTCGAGCGACGCCAGCGCACACCCGGGGCCGGTCCGGGTGGCGTGATCCTGGATTCCTGGGGCGGCGCGATCAACCGGGTCGGCCCGGGTGACACGGCGTTCGTGCACCGCAACACGCTCGCCAGCGCCCAGTTCGTCGCCGGCTACTCCGTCGACGCATCCCCTGCGGACAAGGAGGCTAACCAGAGCTGGTTGCGATCCACGGTGGCGGCGACGGCGCCGTTCATGTCGTCGTCGGCGTACCAGAACTACATCGACCCGGACCTCACCACCTGGGCCGATGCGTACTACGGGGCGAACCTTCCGCGGTTGCGCCAAGTCAAGCGCGCCTACGACCCGGACAACCTGTTTCGCTTCGCGCAGAGCATCGCGCCGTCCTGACGGTCCTGAGCGGCTCCGGCGGGAGCTTCCCCGGCCGGGCCCCGGCCATTGCCCCGGACAGCCACCCCGCGCCGGGAATCGAAGTCAACCGACCCGGGGTGGCATGCACTATTAGATCCGTTCACCCATCCGTTGCCTACTGCCCACCTATGGTCAGATCCCTGTCCATCCGCTGTCCCCCGGCCCCGCCACCGCGCAGTTCACTCATCGCTCCGGCGATTCATCTTGCGGTGACTACTCAAGGTGAGTACACACATGCTGTCGGTAACGCACCGACGTTGGTGTCCGTCTGGCCGTGTCGACTGGGTTTTCTGTGAGGTCCTCGATGAAAAAAATCTTCTGGCCGTATGGCGTCGGGCTGTTCGCCCTGTTCTTCGCGGTGACAGCACCGGGTAACGCCGCCGATGTGGTGCACAGCGCCGTCGGTGCGCTCGGTGGCGTGGCCGACGGGCTGTCCACCTTCGTGTCCCAGGYGGCTACCTGAGCGGAGCAACRGCACACCCGGAGTGTCCGGAGCAGGAAATCCGGATCAGGAACGCTGCCTGGCCAGCGGCCTGGTCACGGCCACGGTCCCACTCCAGTCCGAGATGTCGGATTCGACGACCCCCCACCGCGCTCCCTTGGCCGCGATGACCCGGCCGTCGCCGATGTACATCCCGACATGACCCGGCGCCTCGGCGGTGCCGTCGGTGCCCGGGGTGAACAGTAGGTCCCCCGGCTGCGGATCGACGCCCGCGACCTGCGGGCCGAACCGCAGCTGGTCGGTCGTCACGCGGGGGAGCTCGATGCCGATGCGGCGATACGCCTCCCGGACCAGCGACGAGCAGTCCCAGGCGTCGGGACCGGTCGCACCCCAGACGTAGGGCTTGCCGATCTGCGACCGCATGAAGGCGACCATCGGGGCGACCGAACCAGCGGGGATGTCGACGCCGAGCTCCAAGGCGTCACCGTACACCTGCGCCTGCGCGAGGATCGTGCGGACGTAGTTACGCGTCTCGGTGTACGGCGGAATGCCGGCGAAGGCGAGCACCGCGCCCGCTCCCGCGTTGTACGCGGCCAGCATCTTCTCCTGGGCCGCGCCGGACACGGAGGCGACCGAGGCCGCCACCGCGCAGTCGTACCGGGCCGCCGCGGGGATCGCGTCGGCCGGGTTCCACACGTCGCCCTGCCCGTGGGACGCCCACGTCCCGGGCATGAACTGGGCGATCCCCATCGCGCCCACGGGTGACCGGGCCCGCGGGTTGAAACCCGACTCCTGATGTAACTGGGCGGCCAGCAGGGCGGGAGTCACCTCGGCGCACCCGGCCGCGTTCGCCGCATCAATGATCGTCTGCAGGTACTCGGCCGGGATGCCGTCGGAGTTCCTGATGGTCCGGTTACCCCCGCCCTGATCCTGGATGAAGGGACCGGTGATGATCAGAATGAGGACGGCGACCAGCATGACGATGCCGCCGACGGCGAGGGCCATGCCCGCCCCCGTCCAGACCAGCCAGCGGGAACGCTTACGGGTGAAGCCGCGGGCCATCACGCCTCACCGGCCCGGTGCGTCACCGGCGACGCTCGACAGATCCGCACCGGCGACCCGCCACGTCCCGTCGGTCTGGCGCAGGAGGGTGAGCGCGGGGGTGGACAGCGTCACCACCGGGGCGGCGCCGCCCGCCGCCGTCTCGCGGCGCACGTTCAGCTGAAGCACCACCCGACCGGTGGCCGTCGTGTCGATCCCGCCCAGGGGCGTGGTCGCCAGCACGGTCACCCGCGAGTGGGTGCCCGCGGCGCGCACCTCCTGCCACGCCTGACCGTCCCCACCGGCAGCGGTTCCGGACCCCCCGGCGCCCGCGCCCCCGGCGCCCAGGCTGGCCGCGAAGTCCTCGGTGAGGCAGTCGCGGGCCCGCTCGACACCGGCTGCCGGGCCGGGGTCCGTCCGGGCGTCGAAGGACTGCCAGCGTGTGAAGCAGTCGGCGGCTACCGCCGACGGGTCCTTCCGGTCCACCTCGCCGGTTGGTGGCGCGGACGCGGTGGCCAGCGGCGGACCCGGCGCCTGACTCGCCCCGGGCGGTGGCCCCGTGGTGGCGGACGGGGCGGGAGACGGACCGGCAGTACTACCCGACACGCCGCATCCGGCCACGGTGACCACGGTGAGCAGCAGCCCGACGGCCAGCCAGGGGCGGGGCTTCACCGCGGCCGGCCGGAGCGAGGCGGCACCGGGGTGAGAGCGCTCATTCCCGACCGTCCAGCCAGTCCCGCACCCGCCCCCGACGCACCCGCCACTGGTGACCGACCTTGCGAGCCGGGATGGCCCGTTCCGAAAGCAGCTTGAGGACGGTGCTCTCCGACAACCGCAACCAGGCGACCAGTTCGTCAACGGTGAGCACTTCGTCGTCGTCGGAGGGTCGGGACGRCACGCCACCGGCCGACGTCGGCGCGAGCGGAGGGGGCGCGAGCGGAGGCGCCGCGGCGGCGGGCGCCGGTGTGCCGCGGGATGCGACGGTCGGTGACATGCCGGTCGAGCGGGCCGAGGCCGTGCGGACCCGGCCGGATGCCGCCGGAGCAGACCGGGCCGGGGCCGAGCCGACCGGGGATTTCGCGGGCGTCACCCCCTGCGGTGCGCCGGAGCGCTGGGATGGCCGAGGCGTCGCCATCGAGAAGCCGTCCTGCGCCACCGACGCTCCTTTCCCATCTGCCGCACGCACGGTGCCGTGTCGTCCAGGCCGCCCCCAGCCCGCCACGTCGCGGATCACAGCCAACCGTCCGCCAAACCGTCCGCCGGTTCGTCCCCTCAATCCGGACGGCACATCTCCGGTTCCGGAAGGTACACCGACCCACCCATGATGGGTAGCTTCGACCAGAGCTTGTCATACTCGAATGACTCGTGTTACATCGATCCGACCGCAGCCGAGCGCAGATAACAGTAAGTAACCTTAACTGGCACTAGCTAACCTTAGAAGGCCGGGAGGTCGACGGCGCGTGAGCGATGTGCCACAGGCACCGTACGGTGAGGAAGGCGACGCGCGGCCCGTTTCGCTCATTGGTGCCCGCATCCCCTCGTCGGTCTCCCYTCCCGACGGTCCGCCCATCCGGAACGATCAGTACATACGAGACGATCAGTACATACGAAACGATCAGTACGTACGGGACGAAGCAGCAGGCACCGAAGACGTAGAGTCACCTCCCCATTCACGATCCGGGCGCCGACGGCATCGACGGCGGGGCGGGACGGGCTCGCCGCAGCCACTCGACGAAGCGTGGCAGAGCGAGGCATTCCACCTCGATGATGCGACATCGGCGGCCCGTTCGGGTGCGGACCGTACAAACACGTCCGACGACACACCGCCATCGGTGCCGGGCGCCAGGACCGAGGCACCCGGCGCCGGGCCGGGCCGGGCGACCACGGGCGCGGACACCAGCTCCCGGCGCACCCGCGGCGCCGCTGCCCGGCGCGCCGGCCGCCCGTCGGCGATTCCGCCCCGTAACCAGGCTGATCCCTCCCGCCGTCCAACCCGGCCGGCAGATCCCCGCGGTTCGACCCCGATCCCCCCGGGCGCGGTGGAATCCTCGCGGAAGGCGGACACCGCCTCGGGTGGCAGCGCGCCGGGTGGCAGCGCGTCAGGCCGAGGCGTCAGCCCGGCCGCGAGTCCTGGTGCCGGTGGCGACCCAACTGCGGTACCACCACACCCGAACGGGCCATTGCCTGCCCCGAACGGGCCACGCGTCCGGCCGCCGCGCGCCTCCGCGCCCCGCCATCCGCAGCCTCCGCGGCCGACACCGGCCGCGCCGACGGATGCGGCGCCGATCAGCGGCCCGACCGATCCGCCGACGGCAACCGTTCCATCCGCCGCGGCCAGCCGGCCAGCCGCGGCCGGCCCGATCGAGGTAACCGGCCCCGGGGATGCGCAGGCCCCTCCCACGGACGATCCGGTCCCCTCCGAATCGTCCGTCCCGGGCCACGTCTGCGCGGTGCCGGTCACACCGCCGGTCGCCCGCTACACGCCGGCCGCGCCAGCCGCGCCGGCCGCGCCAGCCGCGGACACGAAGCAGCCGACGGCTCCAGTGCTCCCCCCCGCGCAACCGCAGCCGGATCCGGCGTCTCGATCCACCCCCGAGGCCGCGGCGGCAGGCGGCCAGACCGTCTCGCGTCGCCGGCCGTCGTCGGACGGTCGGCTGTGGCCGTGGCAGGAGCCGTGGGCCGGCGTGCGCGATCTCGAGCCATGGGAAGAGATCCCGGTACGGCTCTCTCTGCGCGACCGGGCCCGTATCCCGTTGCCCGGTTCGTGGCGGATCGCGGTGACCTCGCTGTTCCCCTACTCCGGGACCACCACCCTTGCCGGGGTCGTCGGGCTGACCCTCGCCGGGGTGCGGGCGCAGCCGGTCCTCGCGGTCGATCTCTGGCCGGGGGAGTCTCCCGGGGGGGCGCCATCGTCGCCTGTGGGCGCCGGCACCGAGGACGAGGACGAACCACGCGGTGATCCGCTCGCGATCCGGGTCGGCGCGGCCGGAACGACGACGGTCGCCGACGTCGCCCGCCGGCAAGCCTCCGACAGTACGGTGACCGATCTACCTCTGATGATCAGCGGTCGTCCCGCAGGCAGCACCAGGGACCTCGACGTGCTTCCCGTGCGACGCGGTGTTGGCGGAGGATCCGACCGGCACGGCGGCGGCGGTTCCGGCGACGAGGCGGCCGCCGTCGTCCCCGCGGACGACACCGTCGCCCCGACCGGACTGCGGTCCGTGCTCGGCCTGCTCGCGCATTCCTATCCGCTGGTGCTGGTCGACGCGCCGGCCAAGGCACCGCTGACGCCTGCGGCGCTCCAGGCCGCGGACCTCATCATCCTCGTCACACTCGCGACCGCCGCCGATCTGGAGGCGACACTCACCGGACTGCGTACGTTGCGGGACGCGGCGGGTGGTGGCTCAGCCAGACACGGCGGGCCGATGATCGTGGCAGCCATGATTGCGCCGCGCCGGGGCCGTCCCTCGCCCCGGACCCGCGCGGCGGCGGCCCGGCTCGGGCGCCAGGTCGACACGCTGATCCGAATCCCGTACGACGCCCGGCTCGACCCCAGCAGGCATACTCCGGTGCGGATTCCTCGACTACGCCGACGTACTCGCCGCGCCTACCTCCAGCTGGCCGCGGCCGCCGTGGAAGCCCTGTTCACTCTCGCGAAAGCCGAGGTCACGGCTGCTGCGGGCGCTGTCGATCAGCCGGGGGCTGCGGCCGGCGGCGCCGTGGAAGCGGTCACCACCCGTGCAGATTCTGGCGCTTCCGGCGGCCCACGAGCGACTACCGAGGATCACCCTGCGGCGCAGGGCGTATCATTTGGCGACCTACGGTCACCAACGGCACCCACAAGGATCGCCGGACCGGATCGGCCGGGCGGCCCCCCGCCTGTGGGAAAGGAACCGAGATGATCCTGGACGCCGCCGCCGTCAAGGCGACCGTTGTCCTCGCTGAGGTACAGGTCAAACCGGATGACTCCAAGGCGCCTGGCATCAATGCTCTGAAAGACCTGGTCAACGGCCTGGCGGCCTATGCGGTGATCGCTGCGGTCGCCGCTGTGCTACTGGGCGGTATCGCATGGGCACTCGGCGAACGGATGGGCCTCGAACGCGCGTCGATGGTCGGCAAGAGCGGTGTGATCGCAGGCTTCGGTCTCGCATTCCTCGTCGGTGCCGCGGCAGCCTTCGTCAACTTCTTCCTTGCCACCGGTGCAACGGCCACCGCACCCGACCCTAACCCGGCTGGCCAGCGTCAACCCGCCGTAGAGCTCACCGTTGCCGTTGACCCCGGCGTGGTCCATGACCCATCGTCAACGCTCTTCTGACCTGTTCCCCGGATACCAGCGGGCGGACATTGCGATGATGACCGTGCCGTCTTGTGAGGGGAGTGGGCGTTGGTAAGCCTTGTGGAGTGGGCGGCCAGACGCCTGATCATCATCATCGTGACCACTGGCACGGTGAGTGTGATCGGCGGATTGGTCATCGGCCGTTACGTGGTCCCAGACAATGGTTCGAAYGGCCCGGATACCGCGTCCGTCGCGCCGCAGACCTCTCCGAGCGCTACCCCGCCCGGAGTGACGCCGACGCTGGTCCCCTCGCCGAAACCGTCCAGCCAACCGGCCAACACCGCCGCCCCCACCTCAGTCCCCGGTGTCCCCACCCGGATCAACGAGTTCGGTATCCCGGTCGGCTACCCCCACACCGAAGCCGGCGCCGTCAGCGCCTGCGCCAACTACGATGCTATTACTGGAAATCTCCGAAATCGTGAACCTTCCCGCATAAGAAGCATGTTCAATTCGATTTCCGCGACACCCGAATCGGCGAAGCGGCTTTCCGAAATGAYCATTTCGAATGACATGGAAAGCGCAAAAGCATACGGCGCTTCATCCATTCAATCTCCCAACTTCACTCTAATTGGACGCATCGCCGGATATGCGGTTCGCTCCTACGATGAGAATAAGGCCGATGTCACCCTCTGGGGAGCCGTCGCATTCGGCATCTACGGAAATCAAAACCCGAATCTCGCCCCACGGCAGGGTTGGGGAACCGACTATTGTCAGGTCGTATGGAGTTCGGGAGACTGGAAACTTAAAGACGAAAAAGACGGCCCTTCAGAACCCGCCATCACCGAACGCGCAGCTGAAAATTTCAAAGAATTTCTATTGGTCGGAGCTGGAACGTGACCGAAGATAAGGAAGTTCTGGCTGTATCGCTTAGTTCACTCAACCCGCTCAACCCCATCAAGGATGCGATAGCGGGGAGTGCGGATGCGTACTTCAACTCGACAGGCAAGGCCTTCTGCGGCATGGCGGCGGACCTGTCCAGCTCCGTATTCAGCTTCGCGGCGCAGAAGACGACCATCAACCTGAATGCCGACTACGTCGTCCAGAACTACAACATCGCGTTTGGGGTGGCGGTCCTGATCGTCACCGGCCTGTTCATCTGCGCCTGCATCATGGGCGCCGTGCGCGGTGATCCTCACATCTTCGCACGCGCGCTCGCCTCCACCGGCACCGCGATCCTCGGCTCGTTCGTCGCACTCACCCTGCYACAGATGGTGCTCACCGCCTCGGATGGGATCGCCGACGCCTTCGGTGACGGGAAGCCACTCGGCTCGGCCCTGGTAACCCAACTGCGGGCCCTACCGGAGCAGGGGAACTTCGCACTCGACATCGTGCTGTCGCTGCTGGTGGCGTTGTTCTCGTTTGCGCTCTTCGTGGTGCTGTACATCCGCAAGGTCGCGATCATCGTGATGGCGGTGTTCATCCCGGTGTATCTGGCCGGGCAGCCGACGATGTCCACGAGCGCCTGGATCAAGCGGGCGACCGAGATCCTCTTGGCGCTGATTTTCGCGAAGCCGGTTATTTACGCGATTTTCACACTCGGTGCCGGTGTGGCAAGCGACTCGAGCGGCTCCACAGTCGATCAGACACTGACGATCCTCGGCGGGGCCGTGGTGATGATTGCGGCGGTGTTCGCTCCCTTCGTCCTGCTGCATCTGATGGGATTCGCCGACATCCACCTGATGCGCGCCGTCGGTTCGGCAGGTCGGCGCAGTGCGGCGTCGTTCGGCCAAGGGGCGGGTGCGTTGCTGGGATCGACGTCGCGGGAGACTTTCCGCGGAATCGGCGCACGGCTGCAGACCCGCAACCGCGGCATGCTCGGCGACGCCGGTGGCGTCGGTGGCGTCGGCAGCGAGCCCGCGCTGCCCCGGCCAGCCGGGCTACGGACCGGTCGTGGCAGCGGCCTCGGCGCTCCGGCGGGCACGTCATCCCGGACGGGTGCCGCCACGGCCGCGGTGCGCGGCTCGACGGCCGGCCGGCCCCGGGCCGGCGGTGGCAGTACCCGGCAACCGGCAAGAGCCGCCACCCCCACCAGGGCGACGGTCACGGTCGGCAGCAATTCCAGGCCGGTCGGCGCCACGAGGACGATGCGCCCGGGTTCCGTCACGGGCGGGGCACGCGGGACCGGTCAGGCCACGAGGCGGGTACCCGTGCCCCCGCCGGCGTCCCGGCCTCCGAAGATGACGGCGGCGGTGCCGCCGTCCCGCACCGGCGGCACGTGAGTAGTTGAGTGGCGAGGTAGCGAGGTAGCGAGGTAGTCGATGATCGCGGAACGCAGTTACCGCTTCGGACCGCTGGAACGCGGCGGAGTCATGCTGGGCATGCGCTGGCCGCAGCTCGGCCTGATGATCGGCGTGATGCTGTGTGTGCTCGGGGCACTTCGCTCTCCGCTCCTGTTCATCCCACTCTGGGTACBGGTGGGAGTAACGCTCCTGTTTGTTGCGTTCGTCCGGGTGGAGGATCGTAATCTCGACCAGTGGGTGCCGATCCTCTTCGGCTTCACGATGCAGAAGGTGACGGGCGAAACGGTGTTCCGTGGCGCGTTCTTCCGGCTGGGCGCCGGGGAGGACCAGCTCAGCCGAACGGTCCTCCCGGGGCCGCTGTCGTCGCTGGTGATGTTGTCCGTACCGGTCGGCGGCGGCCGGTACGTGGCGGTGGTAAAGGATGCCAAGCAGCAGACCTACACCGCCGTCCTGCAGGTGCAGGGTAGCCAGTTCGCCCTGCTGGAGTCCGGTGACCAGCAGGCCAGGGTGGACGCCTGGGGGGAACTGCTGGCCGGACTGACCGCCGGGGGCGGCAAACTGTCGCGCATCCAGTGGTTGGAACGCACGTTGCCCGACTCCGGCGACCAGCTTCAGCGGCACTGGCGGGTCCGCGGGCATCACGACGACTCCTGGGCCGCCGACGCTTACCAACAGGTCATCGACGCGGCGGGTCCGGTGGCGCAGCGACACGAGACCTACCTCTCGTTCCAGCTTCGGACCAGGGACGCCCGGCGCGCGATCCAGCGGGCCGGGGGCGGTGACCAGGCGGCCTGCGCCGTCCTGCTCGGCGAACTGCGCACGATGGAGGCGGCTCTCGCCCGTGCGTCCATCAACACGGTCGGATGGCTGCCGCCACGGGCGCTCGCCGCGGTCATCCGCACCACCTACGATCCGTACTCGATCGAGATGATTGACGCGCGGGGTGGTGCGAGTACGGACCTCGCCGGGGGCCTGAAGGGGTTGGCGTCCGGCATCGACCCGGCGGTCGCCGGCCCGGTCCGGGCCGTCACCGCCTGGGACCACTACCGCACCGACTCTGGCTTCCACACGACGTACTGGATCAATGGCTGGCCGCGTGTGCCCTCCCCCGCCGCGTTCCTCGCTCCGCTGCTGATGGAGACGACCTGTCGGCGGAYGGTTTCACTGATGGTCGAGCCGCTGCCCGGCCGGAAGGCGGAGAAGGCGGTGAACCGACGGCGGATGGCGCACCTCGGTGAACAGCAGATGCGGGACAAGGTCGGGAAGGTCACCACCCAGCGCGACGTGGCCGAGGCCGACGAGGTCGAACGCCGCGAGCAGGAGCTGATCGCCGGATTCGGCGCCTTCCGCTTCCACGGCTTCGTCACGGTCTCCGCCGACGACCTCGACGGGCTCGCCGACGCCTGCGGTGAGGCCGAAACGCTGGCCTCACGCAGCCGGTTGGAGATGGTGCGTCTCGTCGGCGAGCAGGATCAGGGCTTCAGCGTCGGAGCGCTACCGTTGGCGGTGGGGGTTTCGTGAGCTCAGCACACGACGACGCCTCGGCGCGCGGGTACCCGGTCCCGACCGGCTACCCGACCGGCGGCTATCCGGGTAACAACTATCCGGGTAACAGCAACACGAGCCATGGCCAGCCAGGCAATGGCCAGCTGAGTAACGGCTATGCGGGCAACGGCTATGCGGGCAACGGCTATGCGGGCAACGGCCATGCGGTGGGCGGTTACGTGCCGGCCGGCTATCCAGCCGGTGAAGCCGTGGCCGGTCACCCCGAGCGCGCCGACAGCAGCCCCGGCGGCCCCGACGACGAGGGCCCCGACGGCGACTTCGGCGACGGCGACTTCGACGACAGCGACTTCGACGACAGCGACTTCGACGACCCGCCCAGCTACGACGAGACCGGTTACGACCCCGACGGCTACGAGGCGGCGGACTACGAGGCCACCTCCCACGACCCGGGACGCGATGCCGAGGGCTATGTGGACCTCGGCGGCGGTCCGCGGCGGCGGCGCGAGGGACGCCTATCCGCGGAGCCCCCCCGGCGCAGCCGGCGCGCGGAACGGGCCGCGGCGGCCACCGAGAAGGCTGCGATGCGCCGGGCCCAGATAGCCCTGCGCCGGGGCGCACAGCCGCCACGGCTGTTCGGGCCGTTCGGCGGGCGAACGTTCCACAAGCTGCGGCTTCCCGCGCACATGGAGACGACGGCGCAGATCGCCGGCATCTACCCGTTCGTCGTCGACTCCGGCCTGGCCGCGCCCGGCATGTACATCGGTCGGCACGTCTGGTCCGGGAACTCGTTCGACTTCGACGTCTTCGAGCTGTACCGCCAGCAGGTCATCGAGAATCCGAACTTCGCCGTGTTCGGCGCGGTCGGCTCCCGCAAGTCGGCGCTGCTGAAGACGCTGATCTCGCGAGGGGCGGCGTTCGGCTACCAGGCCGCCGTACCCTGTGACCCGAAGGGCGAGTACACGCGGCTGGCTCGGCGCCTCGGCTGTGAGCCCACCTACATCGGGCCCGGCATGGCCACCCGGCTGAACCCGCTCGACGCCCCACCCCGTCCGATGGGCATCGCCGACGAGGACTGGGCCCGTGAGGTGAAGCGGGCTCGTTCGGCGCTGCTGTCGTCCCTGATCGAGACGGCGAAGGGGGTGCCGCTCACCCCGGCCGAGCACACCGCGGTCGACCTGGCTCTCGACGTCGTGACCCGGCAGATCACCGGGGCGTCCCCGGACCGGTGGGCAACCCCGATCCTGCCGCACGTGCTGGAGGCGATGACGGATCCAACCGAGGAGGACTGTGTCAACCTCCCGATGACCGCGACCGAGCTGCGCGACGCCTCCCGGGATGCCACGCTGACCCTGCGCCGGCTCACACACGGCGCGCTGGGCGGTCTGTTCGACGGGCCGACCACCTCTCCCCTGGACTTCGACCGTCCGATCGCCGTGCTGAACCTGGAGYGGGTCCAGGGCAGCGATGAGATGATCGCCCTGATCATGACCTGCGCGCAGGCGTGGATGGAAGCGGCACTCATGCGCCAGGACGGCGTGCAGCGCTACGTCGTCTACGACGAGTGCTGGCGGCTGATGCGGTTCGCCGGCCTCGTCCGCCGGCTGTCCGCCCARCAGAAGCTCGCCCGACAGTGGGGATGCGCGAACGCGATCGTCGCCCACCGCATCTCCGACCTGCTGTCCGCCTCGCCGGACTCGGTGGAGATCGCCAAAGGCCTGCTCGCCGAAACCRCGATCCGGATCCTCTACAAGCAGGCGTCCGATCAGATCGCCGACACGCAGGCCGCGCTCGGGCTCACCGACGTCGCCGCCGACCTGCTCCCCAGGCTCGACCCGGGCTACGCCCTGTGGCTGATCGGCGCCCGCGCCTTCTACGTCGAGCACGTCGTCGGCGACCTGGAGATCCCCGTGGTGCTCAACGGCTCGAAGATGCACGGCGAGGTCGACGACACTAACCTGACCCCCGACGATCTGGATCCGGCCGAGCTGGACCCGCCGGATCTCGGTCCCGGCCGGCTGCGCCGGATGGCCGACGAACTCCTCGGCGACCGGGAGCTCGCCGGCCGGGAGCTCGCCGGCGGCCCGGCCGTCCCACGGGCCGCCGACCTCACGGGCGGGTTCGGTTACCCGCCTGTGGAGCCCAGTCCCAGCTCCACCGGCTGACGATCCCCGGGGATCTCGCCGCGCCGGCAGGGCGGCCCCGTCAGCGTTGGAAGGTCACCCGCAGCACGGCCCGGGCGAGAGTGTGGAAGGTGAGGTTGAAGCCGACGACGGCCGGTGAGACCTCGTCGTTGATCTCTAGTTTCGGCACGTCGACCGCGTGGACGGTGAAGATGTACCGGTGCGGTACGTCGCCCTGCGGCGGCGCGGCCCCGCCATACGCCTTGGAGCCCCAGTCGCTGCGCACGTGATACGCGCCGGCGGGCAGGCCGGTGAAGTCGCCGCTGCCCGCGCCGCGGGGAAGTTCGGTCGCCGCCGCGGGGATGTCCACCAGGACCCAGTGCCAGAATCCGCTGCCGGTGGGCGCGTCCGGGTCGTAGCAGGTGACGACGAAGCTCCTGGTCTCGGCGGGCTGACCGGACCAGGCCAGCTGTGGGGAGATGTCGGCGCCCCCGGCGCTGGTGTGCACCTGATCGGACGGAACGACTCCACCGTCGACGAGGTCCGTACTGGTCACGGTGAACAGCGGTTTGGCGGGCAGCACGTCGAACGGGTCGGGGGGTGTACCGCGGTCGAGCAGGGACATCTACCATTCCTTCCGTTACGCCATTCGATGACATTCCCGAGACGGAACCGTCGCTTGCCGGCTCTACGCTTCTCCGCGATGAAACCTCATCCCGAAGGTGCGCCGGGCCGTCGGCATGCGGTTCCAGACAACCTGGTGAKGTCCCGGTGAGACTGGTCACCGCCATCCTGCGTCCACATCGCATCGATGACGTACGCACCGCCCTTGAGACCTTCGGTATTCAGGGTATGACGGTCAGCCAGGTGACCGGATTCGGCATCGAACTGTGGCGTACCCAGACGTATCGCGGGCAGACCTTCCACGATGAGTCGGTGAGCGCCGTGCGGGTCGAGTGCGTCGTCGCGGACTGCGACGTCGAGGACGTCATCGAGGTGATCCGGAGATCGGGCGGATCGGCGGCCAGCGGAGCCGGCAAGATCTGGGTCCTTCCCGTCGACGCCATCGCCCGCGTCCGCACGGGGGAACGCGGGCCGGACGCCTTGTGAGTCCGGACGCCTTGTGAGTCCGGACGCGACCGGCTGCGGTCACCCGGCTGCGGTGACGGTGACCAGCAGACTGCACCGACCGTGACCAGCTCGATTGCCGCGATCGCTCGATGGTCCCCAAGGCCACGGCACCACCCATCAATAGTGAGACGATCGTCATACAAACGATGCTTTCGGTGTGCGACCAGCGACTGTTCCCACCTTTGGGTGACGAGGAGAGGCGACAATGACCCGTTGACCCGATACGGTTGACGGGTCCCGGCGGGCGTCTCGCCGACTCCCCCCGTATCGGTGCGGAGCCCGCCGGGACCTGTCCTCGCGACTTGGCCCGCATCGCAGGTAACCGTTCGCGCGGCCGCGATGACCATCGGGGTATCCCGATCGGCCTCGGTCTTCTCGATCGGCCTCGGTCTTCTCGATCAGCCTCGGTCTTCTCGATCAGCCTCGGTCAGTCCCGGCGTCTGACGTTGATGGGCGACCGAGTGACGCCCGCCGCCGCGGCGTGGCCGTACCGCGAAGGTCTCAGCCTCGTCGGCGACCGGGGCACTCCCGCCGAATCCAGCGGAGCCCTCCCGCACGGCACCGTTCCCGGMCCGCTTCCTACGGCGGGCCCGGAGAAATTCGAAAGCAATGGGAAGCACCGAGACGACGACAATCAGAATCAACATCGGCTCAATGTTGTTCCGTACAAAGTCTATCTTGYCGAGGTAGAAACCCAGAACCGTGATGCCGCAACCCCAGACCACCCCGCCCACGATGTTGTAGGTGATGAAGAGGCGGTAGTTCATCCGGCTCACGCCGGCGATAACCGGAGTGAAGGTGCGGACCACGGGAACAAACCGCGCCAGGATGATGGACCGCGGCCCGTACTTCTCGAAGAACTCGTGTGCCTGCTCGACGTACTCCTGTTTGAACAGCCGCGAGTCGGGGCGTCGGAACAACGCCGGACCGACTCTTCGACCAATTAGGTAGCCGACMTGGTCGCCAGTCACCGCGGCGAGCCCGATCAGGACAGCCGCCACCGGCAGCGGGGTGGAAAGCTCGTCGCGGGCGATCAGCATACCCACGGTGAACAGCACGGAGTCACCCGGGAGGAAGAACCCGACCAGTAGGCCGGACTCCGCGAAGACGATCAGCAGAACGACAGCCAGGCCCGCTTTGGCCAAGCTGTCCGCGCTGAGGACGCCAGGGCCGAGAGCGAGGGTGTTCGACGCGAATGCATTCACTATCGCGGGCCTCCGACAGGCTTTGACGACGGGTTGGACACGTCCGTGAGACCGCGGCAACCGTCGAGGGACCGCCACCGCACCCGCCCGAGGACACCGTAAGGGTATCGAGCGCTCTCCCGTCTCCCACCGGGCACCCGCAAGAGTGGCTCCCCGGCGTCCCGGGCGCGTCCCGGCAGGTTGCGGCATGCCCGGGTGCGCCCGGTACGTCCCTCATAGGTTCCCCACCATAGGTGCCCGATCATGAGTTTCCGATCATGAGTTCCCAAATTGTCCAGTGCAGCGATCCGCCGCCAGTCAAGATCTGGCCGGCCCAGGTGGACCGCCGACGTCGATGGCCGGATGTGCCTCATTAGGCTTAATTCGTGCGTTATCGGCGGCCAAGCCAGGATCAGCGGCCTGTTGTCCCGAGTGATCCGAGTGATCCGAGTGATCCGCCGGCCTGGCCGGATGCGTTAACGCCACGGACCCCGCGCTCCCGGCCGATGCGGTCAGCGCGGTCAGCGCGGTCAGCGCGGTCAGGGAGACCGACGCGACCGGCTGCGGGGGCCACCCCTGTCGGGGCGCACCGATGCCCTTCCCACCCGGTCCGTACCMCGCTGCTCATGGTC
Organism: Frankia sp. CcI156; assembly: GCF_001983015.1. Taxonomy (NCBI): domain Bacteria; kingdom Bacillati; phylum Actinomycetota; class Actinomycetes; order Frankiales; family Frankiaceae; genus Frankia; species Frankia sp. CcI156. The sequence goes on along the minus strand of NZ_MOMD01000028.1, from coordinate 2,567 downwards.
CTGCTTCTGCTCGGGCTCCTGCTCGGACTGCTGCCCCTTGCGGCCTGCGGAAAGCGGGATGGCAACGACGGATCATCCCCCGCAATCAGTGCCGGCGGACCCGATGAGCGAGGTGCATCGTTACCACCGGGAACCCGCGGGGAAATTCTGTCCAGTCAGGTGGTCGCGCCGGCCCCGACCGGCATCCGGGCGTGGCGGGTGATGTACCGATCCCACGCGACGTCGGGCGTCGACATTCCGGTGTCCGGGATAATCCTGGCCCCGGAGGAGAACGTTCCGGTTCCGCCGGGCGGCCGAAGAATCGTCGCGTTCGGGCATGGCACCACGGGCCTCAAGGATGCCTGTGCACCGTCGGCGGCACGACCCGCGCTGATCGCCGCCGCCTCGACTTTTCCGCTCGTCCGGGCCGGTTATGTCGTGGCCCTCACAGATTATCCGGGGCTGGGGAGTCCCGGCGAACACGCGATCTATGTTGCCGAGCCGGAGGGCAGGGCCGTGCTTGACGCGGCGCGCGCCGCCGCCGCCCTCAAGGCGACCGGTGCCGGTCGCGACGTCGTCCTCTGGGGCTATTCGCAGGGCGGCCAGGCGGTGTTGGCCGCCGGAGCGATTGCCGCCGCCTACGCACCCGAGCTACGGATCCGGGGAGTCGTCRCAACCGCCCCCCTGGCCGACCTGCCGGCGTCCCTCGCCACCTTGCAGCACAATGCCGACGGGGTCGCCTATGTCCTGCTGGCGATGATCGGGCTGTCCGTCGAGGACCGGACGATCAACCTGGACCGGGTACTCACCCCGACCGGCCGGCGACTGCTGTCGATCGCCCGCGACCGCTGCGCCACCGACCTCATCAGGGCAAGCATCGGTACGTCCGTCAGCACCGCCTTTACCGTCAATCCACTGGATCATCAGCCATTCGCAGCCGGATTCGCCCGGCAGCGAGAGGTGGCCCTGCGGAAGATGGCTCCGACCCTCGTTCTCCAGGGCGACCTCGACCTGGTGATCCGACGCCCGGTGACCGACAGCGTGGTCACCGGGCTGTGCCGGAAGGGCACGACCGTGGACTACCGGCGTTACCCCGACGCGGACCACGGCACCGTCCTCGGCGCATCGATGGCCGAGCTCACCGCCTGGGTCGCGCAGCGCTTCGCCCCGCACCCGCCGCCGGTCACCGACATCTGCGAGATGCGCGCAGCTCGGTTCGGATAACCCGTCCCCGGCTAAACGGGCCCGTCCCCGGCTCACGGCAGGGCCCGGCTCACGACAGGGCCTGTGGACAACCGTGCGCCCGAGCACACCCTGCCCATCTATGGGGACCGTCAGGTGGCTGATCCGGTAGCYGATCGGGTAGCTGATGTGGAAAACGTCGCCGCCCGCTGCCCATGGCGACACACCCACCCTGTGGATAAGTCCGCGGGCGCGGTGCAGAGCCCCCTCGGGTCGCACTGCCCCGAGGCGATAAGCGATGAATCCGCTCACCAGCACCCACGACGGTGACCGACGAAACCGCCGTCGTTCTCCCACCCCGGGCTGTGTGGAGCACCGTCGACCGACCGTCCCTCGACCTTCCACTGACCGTCCCCACCGTGCCCATCAACGGCGAAGGGRCAATCCGRCCACCAGCACCAGGYCAGGTGACCGGCAGAACCGTCAACCATCGTCCGGAGACGGGCAGCGTGGGCACGGGCGGCCAAAGCCGATGGACCCTGCCCGAGCTGGTTGATCGTCAGCTCATATCGCTCTTGCCCGGGTGGGGCATCGTCACCTGAGCACGGCCCCGTACCGCCTGGGGATCCCGTACCGCCTGGAGATATCGCCCGCACGCTGCCCATGGGAGGGCAGCCATCGGAGGGCAGCGTGCGGGACCGGTGGAACCCRCGGAATCCGCCGACGCCGTGCTCGGCCAACTCGGCGACTGCGGCGGAGATCACGCGAGTGTCGATCGTCGTATCCCGGGGCCGTCCCCGTCGCGGTCGGTCGAGCTCACCGGTCTTCTCCTCCGCCGTCCGCTCAGGCTAGGCGGGAATCGAAGGTGTGGGCCKCGAAGTTTTTAGGGCACCAGTTTGGTTGCATAAATGTCACAGGCTCTCCGGAGCTTCGGCAACACCTGATGCACGGAGGCAACCATGGCGAACACGATCTACTCCGCCACCTCGACCGCCTGGGGTGGACGCGACGGACGGGTGGTGTCCAGCGACAACCGGGTCGACCTCCAGCTCTCCGCCCCGAAGGGCCTCGGTGGTGACGACGGACCGGGCACGAACCCGGAACAGTTGTTCGCCACCGGTTACGCGGCGTGCTTCCATGGCGCRCTCAAGGCCATCGCGCGCGAGAAGAAGATCGATATCAAGGACTCGGCGGTCTCCGTGACCGTCGGGCTGATCAGGAACGACAACGGCAGCCTGGGGCTGAGTACGCGGATCGAGGCACAGATCCCCGGCATCGAGCGGGCGAGCRCCCAGGAGATTCTGGAGGCCGCGCACGCCCTGTGCCCATACTCCGTGGCCACCCGGGGCAACATCCCCTCCGAGGTGGTCCTCGTCGAGAGCGACTGACCCGGCTCCCCTGCTCAC
>NZ_MOMD01000027.1:0-64769 GCF_001983015.1 Frankia sp. CcI156 | reverse complement strand
GGCCGACCTTCTCCGGCGACCAGACCGCCCGCGCGAAAAACCGGTGCGCCCGGTCGTGCGGCCACAGCGTGGACAGGCCCGCGCCGACGAGCATCCCGCACACCGTGCGCCGCCCGCCGGTGGCGAGCATCCCCACGACGAGCGCCCGGAACGTCCGGAACGACGGCGCGGTGAAACACGGCCGGAAACCCTCCAGCAGCACCGCCAGAGAAACCGGTATCGTCACGTCCGGGAGYATCGGCGTCCAACTTTCGGGTTGGTACAGGAAACGCTGATGCTCCCGCCACCAGCCCCTCGCGCTGGCCTTCCACCCCTCCGCCACGCACCGCGATACCACCGGCAGGCACCAGGGAATCATCCACCCGAAAGCAATCGGGAAAATTATCCAGCCGTTGCCAGACACTGATCTGGATCAAGAAAACTGCGAAACTCTAGTTATTGAATCACAATAGGGCAGCCGTGTCCAGATGCTAAGATTCCTATTAGTAGCAACATCCCTACCGCGCATCCTCGCCAGCGTCGCTGGACAGGTGATCGTCGAGCTTGCGCAATGCACCTTGCTTCTCCGCCATCGGAGCCTGTCAATCCCGATGAGACATCAGGCTGCTTGGTTCGTGGGTAGCGCCTCCTCGGTCTCGATGATCGCTGGGGGCTGGTTGATCCACGCCTCGGTCGGCAGCGCGGGTGGGGTCGGCCGGCGACGATCACGACTCCGGGGGTGCGCCCCTGGGACAGCAGCAGCRGCAGCGCCGCCCCGATCCGCTTCTTGAGTTCCCGGTCGTATCAGGCGATCTGGCGGAGGTCATTACCGTAGTCGAAGATGATCCGCATGCGTGCGCCCAACGCCCGGGCGTATCGGCTCAGGGTTGCCACCTCGTTCACGTCCAGATCACCGTTTTCGATCTGGCTTATCCGGCCAGGTGAGACGCCCATCAGATCGGCGACCTGACGCTGTGTCAAACCAAGGCGCTTGCGCTCCTCGGCCAGGTGGTAGGCGCTGGCCCACGCCTCCGTACGCRCTCGTTCCACGGCGAGTGCCGCGTCATCGCCGTCATGGAGCTCGGCGCGGATGTCCTCCCAGTCATGGAACTCGGTCATGAGCCCTCCCGCCGTTTCCGTTCGACGGCCAGCCAGCCGTCGTAGACAACCTCTGCCGMAGGAATCGCAGCCCTGTACCAGTGCGACCAGTCGCCGGCCTTGTTCCCCGCGACCAGCAGCACGGCCTGCGACCATGGATCGAACACGAAGATCACTCGGATGGCCACCTCGCGGCCCGACCGCGGTCGGAGCTCCTTGAGGTTGCTGATCGTTGATCCCTTGAGGGTGTCGACCAGCGGGCGCCCGAGCGCCGGCCCGGCCTCGGCGAGCATGTCGATTGCCGCGTTGACGGATCGGTAGCTGTCCGGCTCCTCCCGGCGCAGCGAACGCAGCCACTCTCGCACCTCGGAGGTGGCCTTGATCGTCCACCGGGCGGGCGTTGCGGCCATTGGTCAACTATAGCTCAAGCTAAACATGGATCCGGGTGAGTGCAGGTGACGATTGATCGAATATTTCCAATCAACACCACTGAGCTCTGGTCGCCGACAGTATGATCGCGTGTGTGATCCGCAACCGTGCTGGTGGGGGTGTTTGTGGTGCGTTGCCGAGCGCACCCTGCTTGACCTGCGGTTTTTCTCCTATTCGATCTTCTTGTGACCTGTCGGGTGTGCGCGGGGTGTGCGCGGCCCGAGTGGGTGGAGTGCGGGGGACGAGTCGGGCGGCGCCTTCGGCGGCTTCCCGGGCGAGTTCTTCCAGGACCGAGGTGTAGGTGTTGACCGTCACCTCGTGGCTGGAGTGGCCGAGGGTCTCCTGGATGACCTTCAGGTCCGCGCCGCCGCCGTGCATGAGGGTGGCGGCGACGTGCCGGGCATCGTGAAGGCGGATCGGGGGTACCCCGGCTCTCGCGATCTGGTCCTGGAACTCGGCGGAGACGGCGGCGGGATGCAGAGGATCGCCGTCGAGGGTCGTGAACACCGGTCCTGAGGGGTCCCAGTCGAGGCCCATGGCGCGGCGCTCGTCGTGCTGCCGTTCCCGATGACGGTTAGAACTCCTCGACAGTGAGGTCGTCGAGGAGCAGTTCCCGCACTCCCGCGTCGGTCTTGGGCCTGGTGCGCTGCACCTTCCAGCCGACGACGACGAGCTGCCACTGGATGAGGATCTTCTTTTGGTCGAGGTCGACGTCCGGCCAGTTCAGAGCGCATGTCTCTTCACGGCGCGGCCCTCTGTAGGTCACGAGGTGATAGTGAAGCGATCCCGGCGGGTAGGCACGGATGTTCCCGCAGCCGCGGTCGAGGGTGAACACGATCCGGTTCTCGGCAACCGCAGCAGCGAGCACCTCCGGATCGGAGCGGCCCGACAGGTTCTCCGCAAGCACGGTATCGGCATCGATCCCGTGCTTGGCGAGTCGCTCGGCAAGGGAGACCGGGAGACCCTCGTCCAGCTTGACCTTCACGGCGCGGTACGAAGCGGCACGAGATCCTCCCGCGCCAGACGCGCCCCGTAGGCAGCGGCCGCACGGATCCCCGACACGGTCAGCGACGGGTACTCCGCGATGATCTCACCGTCGGACATACCGTCGGCAAGGCAGTCGAGCACGACACTCACCGGCACCCGGGTCCCCCGGATACACGCCTGYCCATGACCGACTGTCGGGTCGGCCACGACGAGCGCCAGAAGATCTTCCGCCATGCCTCCCAGTATGCTCCCGGATCTCAGCGTCGAGCGCCCGTCACGTGGTCCAAGCCGTGGCACGAGTGACAGCCAAGTTGACAGCCAAGCCGCTGGACGCGGGTGGACGTCGACGGATACCGGTGGACGGAACGCTCATGGTCAGCAGACAGGGCGGACGTTGACAGACGTCGACGGAAGATCCAAATCTAACTACGGATCAGAAGGTTGGGGGTTCGAGTCCCTCGGCGGTTGCAACGCGTCGGTGTTCGGGCGGTTCGACGTCTGCGAGCCGGCGGGCCAGGCGCTGTTCGGCGCGGGCGAGTGCCTCGTCGCGTGCCGGGAGTACCTGGTGGGCGCCGAGGCGTGCAGGTCTGGCGGAGCGGGGCGTCGCTGGTGGCGAACGCGCAGGGCCGCCGCCGCCCGCAGACCGAGCAGACCGCTTCCGGGAGTGTGAAGCAGTTCACGCAGATGTCGGGCTGGTCGTCGTGCGCGCGCAGACCGGCACCGCCGCGGTAATCACGTCGGCGGGCAGCGACGGGTCGGCGGCCGCGACCGCGGCGGTCACCGCCACCCAGCGGGCCGCCGCCGTCGCGAGCCGTGACGCCCAGGGGCTGGTCATGACCCGACCCCCGGGCCGGGGATGGCGGTGATGTCGGCGCGCCGGGGCCGGCCCCAATAGGGCTCGACCAGGTCTCCGGGCGCGCAGCCGAGGATGTCGCAGAGCGCGGCGAGTGTGGCCAGCGACAGCCGCTCCGGGATGCCGGTCACCAACCGGTAGACCTGCTCGCGGGAGAGCCGGACACCCCGCTCGGCGAGCAGCGGGACCAGCGCCGTCGTCGCGAACAGCCCACGCTCGGCCATCAGCTTCCGCAGATGCCAGTGGTAGCCGACCTGCGCGCTTCAGTCGGTGGCCAACAGCCCATTCAGTCGCGACAGCGTGGGTTCGTCCGGCACGGTGGAGCTGCCGCCCGCCCAGGCGCCGATGCGCGGCCGCAGCCACTCCCGGAGCTCGACCGCGGCGACGGCGATGCGGTCGAGCTCCTCGGATCCGAACCGGGCAGGCAGCGCCTCTCGTTCGGCCGTGCCGACAAGCCCCGTGAGCTGGAGCCAGCGCAGGTAGCTCCAGCCATCGGCGATCAACTCGATCGGGCCGTCCGCCGAGAAGGCGAGGCTGTTGACGAAGTCCAGCACCGGATGATCGCCCAACCCGATCAGCACGTCCGGGTTCATCGGAGACCTCCCCTCGAGCCGATCACCCAAATAACCACTCCACTTCCTCTTGAGAGGTTACTCCCTCGTCAAAGTAATCGTCTTAGATATCTTTTTTAGATAGCTTTTATGGACCACCGGGGCCGCTGCGCCCGCTGAGCCCCCTGCGCCCGACGGGGCCCGCCGCTGACCGGCGGAAGCCCGTCGGGACGGTCGGTCAGGAGTTGGCCACGTCGGTCAGGAGTTGGCCACGGCGGTCAGGAGTTGGCCACGGCGGTCAGGAGTTGGCCACCGGGAGGTAGATCCGATTGCCGGCGGCGTTGAACTCGGCGGCCTTCTCGCGCAGGCCGGCGGTGACCGCCTCGTCGCCGGCCGGGTCCGCGCCATGCCCGGCCGGGTCCAGCCCGTCCCCGCCCGCGTGTGCCCGCACCTGGTGGGAAATCTTCATCGAGCAGAAGTGCGGGCCGCACATCGAACAGAAGTGCGCCGACTTCGCGGCCGGGGCCGGCAGCGTCTCGTCGTGGAACGCGCGTGCGGTGTCGGGGTCGAGCGCGAGGTGGAACTGGTCGGCCCAGCGGAATTCGAACCGGGCGTCCGACAGGGCGTCATCCCAGGCCTGCGCGCCGGGATGCCCCTTAGYGAGGTCGGCGGCGTGCGCGGCGATCTTGTAGGCGATAACGCCGGCCTTGACGTCGTCCCGGTCGGGCAGGCCGAGATGCTCCTTCGGGGTGACGTAACAGAGCATGGCGGTACCGGCCCATCCGATCATCGCCGCCCCGAYCGCGGAGGTGATGTGGTCGTAGCCGGGGGCGATGTCGGTGGTCAGCGGCCCGAGGGTGTAGAACGGCGCGTCGTGGCACAGCTCCCGCTGCAGCTGCACGTTCTCCTCGATCTTGTTCATGGGCACGTGCCCGGGTCCCTCGATCATCACCTGGACGTCGTGCTCCCACGCCACCTGCGTCAACTCGCCCAGGGTGGCGAGCTCGGCGAGCTGGGCCTCATCGTTCGCGTCCGCGATGGACCCGGGCCGCAGGCCGTCGCCCAGAGAGAACGTGACGTCGTACGCGGCGAAGATCTCGCACAGCTCGGCGAAGTGGGTGTAGAGGAAGTTCTCCTCGTGATGGGCCAGGCACCAGGAGGCCAGGATCGAGCCGCCGCGCGAGACGATCCCGGTCCTGCGCCGCGCGGTCAGCGGCACGTAGCGCAGCAGCACCCCCGCGTGGACCGTCATGTAGTCCACACCCTGCTCGCACTGCTCGATCACGGTGTCCCGGTAGACCTCCCAGGACAGCTTCTCCGGCCGGCCACCGACCTTCTCCAACGCCTGGTAGATCGGCACGGTCCCGACCGGCACCGGCGCGTTACGGATGATCCACTCACGGGTCAGGGCGATGTCCGACCCGGTCGAGAGGTCCATCACGGTGTCCGCGCCCCAGCGGGTCGCCCACACCATCTTCTCGACCTCCTCCTCGATCGAGGAGGTAACGGCCGAGTTGCCGAGGTTCGCATTGATCTTCACGAGAAACGCACGGCCGATCGCCATCGGCTCGGACTCGGGATGGTTCACGTTCGCYGGCAGCACGRCCCGCCCCGCGGCGATCTCCGCCCGCACCGTCTCGACGGGAAGACCCTCCCGCAGGGCGACGAACTCCATCTCCCGAGTGATCTGACCGCGGCGGGCGTAGCCCAGCTGGGTTATGGAAGGCCGTCCCGGCACCGCCCGACGGGGCACTCGCACCCGCCCGTCGAGATCCGTCCCGCCGAGACCGAGCGGCCCAGAACCGGGCGTCCCAGAACCGGGCGTCCCAGAACCGGGCGTCCCAGAACCGAGCGTCCCAGGACCCGATGTCCCGGTCCCGGGAACGGTCCGCCGCTCATCCGGCGCGGTGTCGCCACGCTGGGCGATCCAGCTGTCCCGCGTCGCCGGCAGACCCCGGCGCACATCGATCGTCACCCCCGGATCGGTATATGGACCGGAGGTGTCGTACACCACGACGGTGTCACCCGTGGTCAGCACGATCTCCCGCATCGGCACCCGCAGATCGGGATCCGCTCCGACCAGCCAGGTCTTGCGGCTGCCCGTCAGCGGACCCGTCGAGACCGCCGTCATCCCCGCGGCCGAGACGGRCGACGAGGAGGACGAGGACGAGACGGACGGGGAGGATGCGGCGGACGACAAGGATGAGGTGGACGGGGACGAGGTGACGGCCTTCGAGGTGGACGAGGACGAACGGTCGGTACGCGACACCATGTAAGACTCCCTACGCCGGCATTACCCGGACAGGTTCCTGCGGTCGGCGGCCCCAGCCGCCCTCTCAGCCCCTTGGCGGAGCTCCCGCGATCAACTTCGACGCTTGTCGACAGTAAGACACCGCCGGCCCGCTCGCCACCCCTTCCGGTTCATCCGACGCATGCCCTACACCATCGGGCGACGTGAAGAGCCCTGTTCCGCCGGACCCCGGTTTCTCTGCGTGGCGGGGAACGCCGGACCAGCTCAGCGGTCCGGGGCCGCCGCCGGCCCGGAACTCCCGCCCAGGTAGGCCGTCTCGATGAGCTCGGGATGCGCGATGAGATCCGCCGCGCTCGCCGACAGCGCGATCCGGCCCCGGTCGAGAACGTAGCCACGGTCGGCCACCTGCAACGCGAGCGAGACGAACTGCTCGACCAGCAGCACGCCGGTCGACGTCTCGAGGGCGATCGTGCGCAGCAGGGCGAGCAGCTGCGGCGCAATCCCGGGTGCCAGGCCGAACGACAGCTCGTCCACCAGCAGCAGACGCGGTCTGCGCACCAGAGCGACGGCCAACGCGAGCCGTTGCCGCTCGCCCCCGGACAGTTCTCCGGCCGACCGGTCGAGCAGGCCGCGCAGCACCGGGAACCAGTCCAACACCCGCCCGATCTCGCYGGATGAGCGCCGGCCGGCCGCCAGGCGCAGGTTCTCGCGGACGGTCAACCGCCCGAGTGATCCTCGTCCCTGCGGTACGACCGCCATCCCCCGGCGGGCGAGTGTGCTCGGCGCGGCCCGGCGCGACCGGTCATCGAGGACCTTGACCCGTCCCCTCGACGGCGTCAGCAGCCCCGCCGCCGTGCGGATCAGCGTCGTCTTGCCCGCGCCGTTCGCTCCGAGCAGCGCCACGATCTCCCCGGCACCGACGGTGAGCGACACGTCCCGGAGCACCGGAACTCCGTCGTATCCGCTCGTGACCCGGTCGAGTACGAGCAGATCGCCCCCGCCTCGGCCGGGGGCCGGCGCCGGGGTGGAGGCGGGCACGGAGTCGAGAGCAGGCACGGAGTCGAGAGCAGGCACGGAGTCGAGAGCAGGCACGGAGTCGAGAGCAGACACGGAGTCGAGAGCAGACACGGAGTCGAGAGCAGAGGCCGAGCCGGGCCCGGGTCCCGGGGCGGTCCCGGCGCGGTCGCCGCCGTCGGGCCCACCACCGCCCAGATAGGCAGCGCGGACCGCCGGATCGGCGCGCACCTCGGCGGATCGACCGCGCGCGACGACGCGGCCCCCGTCCAGGACGAGGACGTGGTCGCATACGTCGAAGACGAGCTTCACGTCGTGGTCAACGAGCAGCACGGCGATGCCGTCGGCGGCGATGCGGCGCAGCCGGTCGGCGAGCGTCCGGCGGGCGGCCGGGTCGAGACCCGCGGCCGGTTCGTCCAGCAGCAGGACCTTCGGCCTGGCGACGAGGGCGCGGCCGAGAGCCACCGAGGACCGCTCGTCGTGGGAGAGCGTCGACGGCAGGCGATCGGCGATCGTGGCGAGCCCGAGCGACCGGGCCGGATCTGGCCCGGTCGCGGGTCCGGGTGCCCGGGGCGTGACGACGGCCAGGTTCTCCCCGACCTCCAGACTGTCGAAGAGTTCCAGCGCCTGGAAGGTGCGGGCGAGCCCCAACCGCAGCCGCTCATGCGCCGGCAGTCCGACGAGCACGGCACCGTCCAGCGTGACGGTACCCGCGCTGATCGACGCAAACCCGGTGAGGGCGTCGATCAACGTCGTCTTTCCGGCTCCGTTGGGTCCGATGAGCCCGGTGATGGTGCCTGCCGACAGAGTGAAGGAGACATCCTCGAGGATGCGCGTGCGGCCCTGGTCGGCGGCGAGCATGTCGACCGCCAGCAACGCCGTCACGGGGCTCCGCCCGGGTTGACCGGATGCGGGGTCAGGCTCGGCCGGCCCTGGTCCGGCGGCTGCGGGTGTCGCACGTGATCTCCTCGACGCGTTCGCTGCCCAGGACCGGTCCGATGCGTGCCACCCGACCGATCCGCGCGGCCCTGATGATCGGCGCGAGCCGTCCGATGCGGTCGGTACGCGAGCCCGGCCGGACGTAGCACCGCCAGCACCACGRCGGCGATCCCGCACAGCACGGACTGGTACTTGCCGAGCCCGGCAACCTGGTCCAGCACGATGAACACGATTCCGCCCGGCACCAGCAGACCGCCCAGCAACGCTCCGCCGACACTCGTCACCCCGCCGGCGGCCGCGATCGCCAGGAAGAACAGCGAGGCCGTGACGCCGAACGAGTCGAAGGACAGACGTCCCTGGCCGTAGCCGATGAGGCAGCCGCCGAGACCGGCGATCGCGGCGGAGAGGGTGAAGGCGAGCACCTTCGTACGACGGACGTCGATCCCGGCCGCGGCAGCGGCCCGTTCGTTCGCGCGCACGGCCAGCATGCGCCGGCCCAGGTCCGCGGTGCGCAGCCGGGCGACTCCGTAGCAGCACGCGGCGAGCACGRCCAACGCCAGCAGCCCGTACTGCGGCCGGGGGAACCCGGCACCGGCGAGCCCGAGATCGAGGCCGAAGATCTTCGGACTCGGTACTACCGACCCGGCCAACCCGCCGGTGACCAGCGGGTTTCCGAACACCACCTCCTGGATCGCGACGCCGGCGACCAGAGTGATCAATGCCAGGTCGATTCCACGCAGCCGCCGTGACAGCACCCCCAGCAGCAGGCCCGCCACGGCGGCGGCACCCGTGGCGAGCAGGGGTGCGATCGGGAACGGCACGCCCAGCTCACCCTGGAGTCTGGCCAACAGGAAGCCGGCGACACCGGCGAGGGTCATCTGTGCCAACGAGAGCTGTCCGACGTACCCGGTCAACACGACGAACGACAGACACACCACGGCGCCGGCAAGGCTGCGTTCGAGGCCGAGCCGGTAGGGGCCGGCCAGCACGAGGATCGCGACCACCCCGAACGGCACACCGACCGCGAGGTGGCGCAGGGGAGACTCCGGCGGGTCGACCACCGGCATCGGAGCCGACACGGCGACGCCCGCGGCGCGACCGGGAATGAGATCCCCGCGCCGGCCCGCCACCGCGATGACCAGAAGCATCGGAAGCAGCGCGCGCAGTCCCGGCTGGTTCAACCAGGAGACGTCCTGTTGCAGCGGGATCAGGACGGCCTGGGTCATGCCGAGGCCGAGAGCTCCGACGACGGTCAGACCGAACGAGGACAGGCCACCGAGCAGAGCGGCGGCGAGCGCGGGAACGACGAACAGCGAGTAGCTCGTCGGATTCAGCGCACTGATCGGCGCCACGAGGATCCCGGCGAGGGCGGCGAGCACGGCCGCCATGACCCAGTTGACGGCGGCGATCCAGCCGGGCCGCCGGCCGAGAAGCGCGGTGGTCTGCTCATCCTCGGCGACGGCGCGGGTAGCCAGGCCGAACAACGTCCAGCGCGACATCGCCCACAGACCGGCGGCGACCACGATGACCGACGCGGCGAGCAGCAGCCGGTCACTCGCCACGGTCACGCCCAGCAGGGACAGCGGTGACTGCGGCAGCACCGGGCTGAGGAACCTGTTGTCAGATCCGAACTGGAGCACGGCGACGGCCTGCAGCGCGATCGTGAGGCCGACCGCCGCCACGACCGTCATCAGCGGCTGGGCACGCCGCAAGGGCCGAAAAACCACCAGATAGGATGCCAGTGCTAGAATTGCCGCCATTGCGAGGGATACTGACAGGGCTAGCCCGAAGGTGGGCGTGTCGGTGAGATGAATTCTTGGCGGCATCCCGACGACGGGCAGTACGAGGTCCCCGACCTCCCGTAGTTCTGCGTACTGGTAGGTGGCGTACATAGCGAACGCCCCATGGGCGATGTTYACCACGCCGGACGCGCGGTAGGTGAGCACGAGCCCTAGCCCGAGCGCCGCGTACACGGCCCCCGGGCCAAGGCCGAGCAGCAATGCTGCTATATACGTTGTCACCGGGCCCCCGTAGACGCATCTATTGCAGATAGAGAGATCCGAACTGCGATGAAGACCGGACGCATGGTCACACAACAGTCCCCGTCCGGCCGGTCGACGGTCAAGCCCCCAGAACTGGACGACAGAAGTGTAGCTTCACGAGCCGTGAGACAAGCCTCCCGCATCCTCCTCGCGTTCTCCGTAGCCTTGTCCGTCGTTGTCGCCGGGTGCACKAGTCAGCGCGGTGGCTCGTCCGGCGCAGCTGCCGGTGGCAGCGCGGCGGCGAGCCGCCTGACCGGGCCTGCGGTCACTGTCGGCTTCGTAACGGTTGAGAACAGCACTGTCGGGTCATACCCGGAGACCCGGAAGGCCGCTCAGGCCGCCGTGGACTACGCCAACACCTCTCTGGGCGGGCTCGACGGTCGACCGCTCCGGCTGATCAGCTGCGCAACCGACGGCTCGCCGGAGTCCTCCCAGAACTGCGCCAACCGGCTTGTCGCCACGAAACCACTCGCGGTGGTCGGCGKGATCGATTTCGGCGCGGAGGCGGCGATGCCGATATACGAGACCGCCCACATCCCGTACGTCACCGGCTCTCCTCAACTGAGCGGAGAACTCGGCTCACACAACGCCTTCGCATTTTCCGGCGGTTCGCTCAGCGAGCTGCTCGGCCTCACCGACTATCTGACGAACATCCGGCATGTGCGCAGCGTGCATGCCCTGTACCTCGACCTGCCCGGCCTGCTGTCCGCCGCTATCCAGGGATCGCAGAACGTCCTGCACCATAARGGTGTGTCCGACGTCAAACTGGTGCCGGAGAAATCCGACGCGGCAGACTTCGCGCCGGCCCTGACCCAGGTCGCGGCGGGCAAGCCGGACGCGATCATCGTGGTGTTCCAGGCGGCGACGTGCACCCGGATCGTCCAGGCCGCGGCGGCGCTGAACATCCGCAGCGACATCTACTTCATCGGTCCCTGCACCACCCCCGCGGTGCCGCGCGCGGCCAGCGGCCGGACCGACAACCTCTACTTCGCATCCAGCTACCTACCGGTCGGGACGAGCGATGGTGACGCCGACACGGCGGCGTTCCGTAAGGCGATCCCGGAGGCCGATCGGTCCTCGTCGTCGCAGGGATCCTTCTCCGCCGTCCTCAACATCCGGTCGCTGCTGGCCGGTACCGCCCAGCCGACCTCGGCCGCCCTGCTCACGGCGCTTCGCGCCTCCCACGACCGCCCGAACGTCATGGCCCATCCGTTCACCTGCGACGGCAAGCAGATCGACATCTTCCCGGCGATCTGCAACACGGCGGTGCGGCTGCTGGCGTGGAAGAACAACACGTTCACCGATGTCACYGGCAACTGGCTCGACGGGCGCCAGCTCATCAAACTGATCAACTGACCACGTTCGCCTAACAAGCCGTCCGGCTCGTGCTCATCCCCGCTGTCACACGCACGGGCCGGTGGCGCAACCGCTCACGCAGATCTCGACCGTCAGATCTCGACGGTCAGATCTCGACGACGGCCTGGGCGAACTGGGACTGGTACAGCCGGGAGTATGGGCCATCGGCGGCCAGGAGCTCGGTGTGGGTGCCCTGTTCGACGATGGCTCCGTTCTCCATCACGAGAATGGTGTCCGCGTCCCGGATGGTCGACAGCCGATGCGCGATGACGAACGCGGTCCGCCCCGCCCGCAGGGTCGACATCGCCCGTTGGATGAGGACCTCGGTACGGGTGTCCACCGAGCTCGTCGCCTCGTCGAGAACCAGGATCAGAGGTTCCACGAGGAAGGCGCGGGCGATGGTGATCAGCTGCTTCTCCCCGCCGCTCACGCCGACCCCCTYGTCGTCGAGCACGGTGTCGTAACCCGCGGGAAGAGTGCGGACGAACCGGTCGACGTGCGCGGCGCGGGCCGCCGCCACAATCTGCTCGTGGGTGGCGCCCTCCGCACCGTAGGCGATGTTCTCCGCGATCGTTCCGCCGAACAGCCAGGTGTCCTGCAGGACCATGCCGATGCTGGCCCGCAGTTCATCCCGCGACATCGCCGCGACATCGACCCCGTCCAAGGTGATCCGTCCGCCGGTGACCTCGTAGAAGCGCATCAGCAGGTTGATCAGAGTGGTCTTGCCGGCGCCGGTCGGCCCGACGATCGCGACGGTGTGACCAGGTTCCGCGACAAGTGACAGGTCCTCGATCAACGGCTTGTTCGGTTCGTAGCGGAAGGAGACGCGTTCGAAGGCCACCCGGCCACGAAGCCGCTCCGGATGCGCCGGAACCGCCCGGTCGGGTTCCTGCTCGACGGTGTCGAGCAGGTCGAACACCCGCTCCGCGGAGGCCACCCCGGACTGCACCAGGTTCGCCATGCTGGCAACCTGGGACAACGGCTGGCTGAACTGCCGAGAATATTGGATGAACGCCTGGACGTCACCGATCGACAGCGAGCCGGACGCGACCCGCAGGCCGCCGATCACAGCTACCAGCACGTAGTTCAGGTTTCCGATGAACAACATCGAGGGCTGCATGAGACCGGAGATGAACTGCGCGCGCCAACTGGCGGCGTAGAGCCGCTCGTTCTGCTCACGAAAGATCTCCGCGGATTCCTCCTRCCGGCCGAACGCCCGCACGAGCGTGTGCCCGGTGTACATCTCCTCGATATGGGCGTTGAGACCACCGGTGATCCGCCACTGGGCGACAAACTGGGGCTGAGCCAGCTTGCCGACCCGGGTCGCCATCATGATCGACACTGGCACCGTGACCAGCGCGATCAGGGCGAGGATCCAGGAGATCCAGAGCATCATCGATAGCACGCCCACGATCGTCAGCGTCGACGCGACAATCTGCGACATGCTCTGCTGCAGGCTCTGCCCGAAGTTGTCGATGTCGTTGGTGACCCGGCTGAGCACCTCGCCTCGCGGCTGACCGTCGAAGTAACGGACGGGCAACCGCGAGATCTTCGCCTGGACGTCGCGGCGCAGATCACTGATCACTCTCTRCAGGGCCAGGTTCGCCAGCCGGGCCTGGAGCACACCGCACAATCCGGACACCGCGTAGACGACCACGACCCCCAGCAGCACGACACCGATGGCATCGAAGTCCATGCCATGACCGGGGGTCACGTCGAGCGAGGCGAGCAGGTCCGCCTGGGTACCGTGGCCGGTGGCACGCAGCTGCGCGACCGCCTGTTCCTTCGTGCTGCCGGCTGGCAGCCGCCGACTGAAGATCCCCGCGAACACCAGGTCGGTGGCGTGGCCGAGCAGGCGAGGACCGATCACGCTCAGGCCGACGCTCAACGTCGCCAGGACCACGACGGCGATCAGCAGGTGACGCTGCGGTCGCAGCAGTCCGAGCAGCCGGCGGCTCGACGCGGCGAAGTCCATCGACTTCTCCGTCGCGCCCGGGCCCACGAAGAACCGAGCGGGCCCGGCCGTCGGGGCCGGGCCGCGGCGCGGTGCCGGTACCGGGCTGCTCATGCCGCCTCCTCCTCGGTGAGCTGGGAGAGCACAATCTCGCGGTACGTGGTGTTGTCGGCCATCAGCTGCTGGTGGGTGCCGACGCCGGCCACCTCACCGTGGTCCAGCACGATGATCTGATCCGCATCCCGGATGGTGGCGACCCGCTGAGCGACGATCACCACGGTCGCGGCGGAGGTCTCGTGGGCGAGCGCCCTGCGCAGGCGGGCGTCGGTGGCGTAGTCGAGGGCCGAGAAGGAGTCGTCGAACAGGTAGATCTCCGGGCCGTGAACGAGCACGCGGGCGATGGAGAGCCGTTGGCGCTGGCCGCCGGAGACGTTCGTGCCACCCTGGGCGATCGCGGTGTCGAGACCGTCCGGCATGGCTTCGACGAAGTCCTTCGCCTGCGCGATCTCCAGCGCGCGCCACAGTTCGTCGTCGGTGGCGTCCGGATTTCCGTAGCGCAGATTGGTCGCGACGGTGCCGGAGAACAGATACGGCCTCTGTGGAACCAGGCCGACGGTCCGGGCGAGCAGCGCCKGGTCGAGATCGCGGACGTCGACGCCGTCGACGAGGACGGCGCCCTCGGTGGCGTCGGCCAACCGCGGGACCAGACCGAGCAGCGTTGTCTTGCCGCTACCGGTGCTGCCGATGATGGCTGTGGTCTGACCCGGCCGGGCGCGCAGGCTGATTGCGCGCAGGACCGGCGCCTCCGCGCCCGGGTAGTGGAACCCGACGCCCCGCAGTTCCAGGTCACCGTGGCGGCGCAGCTCCCGCACCGGGTTCTGCGGTGGCAGGACCGTGGAGTCGGTCTCGAGCACCTCCTGGATGCGCTCCGCGCACACCTCGGCGCGGGGAATCATCATGAACATGAAGGTGGCCATCATCACCGACATCAGGATCTGCATCAGGTAGCTGAGGAAGGCTGTCAGCGCGCCGATCYGCATCTGGCCGGCGTCGATACGGTGGGCACCGAACCACAGCACGGCCACGCTCGAGAAGTTGACCACGGTGAGCACGAGCGGGAACATCAACGCCATGAGTCGACCGAACCGCAACGAGATGTCGGTCAGTTCGGCGTCAGCCACCGCGAACCGGCGCCGCTCATAGTCGTCCTGGACAAAAGCGCGGATCACCCGGAGCCCGGTGATCTGCTCCCGCAGGATCCGGTTGACGGCGTCCAAGCGCTCCTGCATCGCCCGGCCCAGCGGCCGCATCCGTCGCACGATCAAGCTGATGATCACTGCGAGGACCGGAGTGATCGCGACGAGCAGGAGCGAGAGCCCGGCATCCTGGTTGACCGCCAGGATGATGCCGCCCAGGCACATGATCGGCGCGGAGACCATGAGCGTGAAGCTCATTAACATCAGCATCTGCACCTGCTGCACGTCGTTCGTGGCCCGGGTGATCAGAGAGGGCGCGCCGAAGCGGCCGACCTCCCGGGCCGAGAACGACTGGACCCGGTCGAACACCGACGCCCGGATGTCCCGACCGAGCRCCATCGCCGTCCGGGCTCCGAAGAAGACGGCGGCGCCGGCACAGACGATCTGCACGACGCTGACACCGAGCATGAGTCCACCGATACGCATGATGTAGCCGGTGTCGCYGATGACCACTCCACGATCAATGATGTCGGCGTTGAGGGTGGGGAGGTAGAGCATGGCGATCGTCGCCACCAGCTGCAGAAGGACCAGTATCGAGATCGGCCGGCCGTAGGGGCCGAGGTGAGCCCGCAGAAGTCGGATCAGCATACGGTCCCTCTCGGTGGCGGCTGGTGGTCGAACCGGTAGATCGCGACAACGGTGGGTAAGCACACTGCAGACGTGTTGCGACCCTACGACGTCAACCCAACATCAGGTCAAGGCATTTTCAGTGCCGCGCACTGGAGAGTCGAGGGTCAGTGCCGCGCACTGGAGAGTCGAGGGTCAGTGCCGCGCACTGGAGACATGGCGGCTACCTCATGTCGGATACCTGCCGGGGATGTCGGCGAGCGGTGCGGGTCCGCCGAAGAGGCTGCCCTGGCCAAGGCCGCAGCCGCTGTGCGCGAGGGTGGCGGCCTGCTTCGCGTCAGCGATGCCGGTGCCCAGCAGTGAAATGCCCAGTCCGCGGATGGTGGCGAGRAACGCCGTGCGCAGCGTGCCGTCGTTTTCTTCTTCCCCGGGGGTGCGGCCGTCGGTCAGCGATTCGGTCAGGTGCCGGGTGGCGGYGGCGTCGAGCACGATGATCTGGACGGGAAGCGGCAGAAGGGGATCGAACGAGAGGTCCTCGGCGTCGGGATAGGTGATCGCGAGCCTGATACCTCGTGCGGCCAGTCCGCGCAGCGCCCGCAGGGCAGCCTGATCGGTGTGGTGCGTCGCGCCGGCGACGCGGAGCACGAGAGCATCGGGTGGCAGGTGGTGGACGGTCAGAGCATTGACCACCTCGGTCGTGAACCGGGCGTCAGCGGCATCGAGGATCGAGACGGGGATGTGGAGGGCCACCTCCGGATGGCCCGTGCTTCGGTATCGGCCGAGGTCACGGCAGGCCCGGTCGAGCAGGATGTGCTCCAGTGCGGGGGCCAGCCCGGTCTGCTGGGCGGTGAGGGTGAGACGGTGGTGGGGAACGGATCGGGAGGACGGGTCGTCCCACCGAAGCGCCGCCTCGACACCGACGGTCCGACCGGTGTGKAGCTCGATGATCGGCTGATAGCTGACGTTGAGGGTACCGCCGCCATCCTCGCCGCGTACGGCGTGGGTGAGGCTGGTGCGCAGGGCGTCCTCGGCGCTGGCGGGGCACAGCTCCGGCCGGTACACCACCAGGGTGCCCTTACCCCGCCGTTTTGCGGCGTACATGGCGGAGTCCGCCTGTTTCAGCACGCTTTCCGCGGTGGCCTGAGTGCCGGGGTCGACAACGACCAGCCCAATGCTGGCCTGGGTTGTATGAACCGTTCCGGCGAGTACCAAGGGTACGCGGAGTGTTTCCAGGATCCGCCGCCCGATGGACTCGGGGTCGACGCAGCCGCCTTCCAGCAGGACCGCGAACTCGTCGCCGCTGATGCGGGCAACCGTGTCGGTGCTACGGGCGCAACTCGTCAGCCGACCCGCGGTTACGCGAAGCAGGTCGTCGCCGGCCGCGTGCCCGAATCTGTCGTTGACGCTCTTGAAGTCGTCGAGGTCGCAGAACAGTAGTGCAAGCTGCGTGTCGTCCTGCGTATTGTCGTGGAGGCGCCGGGCAAGTCCGCGTTGCAGTCGGGCCGTCAACAGCGTGCGGTTCGCCAGGTCGGTCAGCGGATCGTGCAGGGCCTGGTGGTGCAGCTGTCGTTCGCGGGTGTAGCGGTGGGCGTTGTCCAGGCACAGCGCCGCGCGGGCGGCCAACTCCTCGGCCAGGGCCAGGTCGTCGTCCTCGTAGGGCTCTGGTTGCCGGGAGCGGCAGAAACTGGCCACCCCGAACATCACGTCGCGGGCGCACAGGGGGACGGTGATGAGCGAGTGGATCCCCTGCGCGAGGAGTTGCTCGACGCGTTCGGGGTCCTGGGCCTGCCAACCGGGAGCCGCGTGCAGGTCGGCCTCGAGCACCGCTCGCCCGCTGGCCAGGCACCGAGCCTGCGGCGTGGAGGGCAGGAAGCTGATCTGGTGACCGGCCGGGTAGAGAGCGAGGCCTTCCTGGATGYCGTGCAGGGCGGCGCGGCGCAGCAGTGCGGTCGGACGCAGCGAGTCCTCGCCCCGCAGAACAGACTCCGACAGGTCCACCGTGACGACGTCGGCGAGTTCGGGCACGGCTGCCTGGGCCAGTTCCTCGGCGGTCCGAGTCACGTCGAGGGTGGTCCCGATGTGCATACTGGCCTCGTACAGCAGGGTGAGGCGTCGCCGTGCCGCCACCGCGAGACGGCCGATTCCCTGTTCCCCGATCGCCAGCAGTGACGCGCCGATGGCGGGCTGCCGGCTGGCCGGGTACGCACTGGCCACGGGTGTGCTGGCCGGGCGGGTGGCGTCGGGTGCACCCGCCGGCAGTCGCGGCGTCGGCCTGGGCGCGCTGAGCGCGGCATACGGCAGGAAAAGCCCCGGCGCCGACGGGGCACCGGCGTCGGCCCCCCGCGGCTGGCTGTTGAGGTGTCCTGCCACAGCCGCGGCGCTGGTCATGAGGCGACGGGGCGGCCCGAAGGGAAGGACGACCTCGACGGCCAGCCCGGCCACTGCGGAGTGCGTCCGTACCTCCCTGCACACCAGCGTGGCAGTCTGACCGTGCGGCAGGGATACCTCGATGGCGGTCGGCCGGCCCGCTGCGATCAGTTCAGCGGCCTTCTCCTGCAAAACCAGCCGAGTATCGTGCTTGATCTCGATGCCGGACCCGGCATCGAGATCAAGCGGAAACTGTGCGCCGCCAGCCGGTATCCGCATCCGGTGTTTGGCCTGCCGGTACRCCAGGAGCAAGGCGCGTTCCCGCTCGCTCGCCTGTTCCAGCAGGCGATGTTCGATAGCGCGGCCAGCCTCCCCCACCATGGCTTCCGCCGACGGATTCRCCTCGGCGAGCCTGCAAATGAGGCTGAACACGCCTTCGATACGCCCGCTGAGGGGGTCGCGGACGGGAGCGGATATGCACGCGTCCGGTTGGTAGAGGTCAGCAAAGTGCTCGGCGCCCGAGACGCGGGCGGGGCGCCTTTCCACGAGGGCGAGGGCTACGGCGCTGGTGCCGACCAGGTGCTCGGCGACGCAGAACCCAGGGTGTAGGCCGAAGGATGYCTCACCGACCCGGTGCGCCAGTATTCTTGCCTGGTCGTCGGTGAGACACACGCACACCCAGGTCCCGGCGATCATGGATGCCAGTCGGTCGAGTACCGGGTCGGCCGCGCGGACCAGGCGCGTGTCCAGATCAAGATCCGGATCATAGACGGGGGAGCACCGGTCCGGGCTCACGTTCAGTACCTGGCTGCGCCACCACGAACCCAAAATCGCGTTTTGTGGTCCTTCCGCTACCAGGTCCCCCGTCAGGAATCGTTCCCGCAGGTGAGCGCTGTTACGCTGCGCAAGGTCATCCCAGATGTCCACGATGATTTCACCTCCCTCCTCGGGAGCCCAGAGGTTTCCGCGTCACCCTCCTGGCCTGCGCGCACATTCCACACCATCAAATCTACTACACCATTGTGGGCCTGCTGTCGCCTACGGAATGCTCCGATCTGCGAGCGACGCCCGAGATGAGACCGGTATAAGCACGTATGCGATGCTGGCGACGCTACCGGTGGAGCGGGACGGCATAGTCGATCATGTCGTTGTGATCATGCGGCCGGCATTCTGTTCGCGCGGCGGCGCGGCACGGTCCGAGCACGCTCGACCTGCCGCGGCGGCTCAGAATGCCGCGCGAGCTCCGACCGCGGGGGCGTCGACGTCCACGATCTCCTTACCCAGCGGCAGCAGCGAGACCGGGATCAGTTTGAAGTTCGCCAACCCGAGCGGGATACCGATGATGGTGAGGCAGAGTGCCAGGCCGGTGGTGAGATGTCCCAGTGCCAACCACCAACCGGCCAGCAGGATCCACAGCACGTTTCCGACCAGGGACGCCCCGCCGGCGCCGGGTCGGTCGACAATGCGCCGTCCAAACGGCCACAGGGTGAAGTTCGCCATCCGCAGGGCGGCGATCCCGAAGGGAATCGTGAMGATGAGAATGAAGCACACAAGCGCCGCGAGGGCATAGCCGACGGCAAGCCAGAAACCACCGAATACCAACCAGATGACGTTGAGCACGAGGCGCATGAGCTGACCCGCTCTCTCCCGATCCGACACCGGGATCGTGGTGAACGCCGATGGCAAGCCTGCCGGAAGCATCAGCGCCACTGTCGATCGGCCGCCACTCGTCGATCGGCACCGACTTTATCGTACCAATCCAGCCCAGGTCGTCCGAACACGACCGTCCGAACACGGTCAGGTACACCACGATGACACACCGTCAGGTACACCACGATGATCTGCCCCGGGGACGCCATCGCAAACGGAGTGGATGCCACGCGGCCCGGCACGTTCCGGCCCTGCTCGCTACTGTCATGACAGCAGTCCATGCCGGCCGGTCGCGACCGACCGGCCGCGGCCGCACGAACGCAGGTGACGTACGCCGCCGCCTGGCGCAGGCAGCTTCCCGGCCACGGTCGTCGGTATCCAGGAGGTGAGCCGGTTCGGGTAGCCCAACCGGCTCCCGCCCGCCGTGGACACGAGGTGTCGCCCCGGTTACCTCTCTCGAGAGCGGAAGTGATGCGCGGATGACCGATATGCAGGCATTCGACCACGTAATCGATCTTGTCGGAAACACGCCGCTGGTCCGGATCACACCGACGATCGAGACGACGCCGACGCCGGTGCTGGCAAAGCTGGAGTACCTTAATCCCGGTGGATCGGTGAAAGACCGGGTAGCGCTGACCATGGTCTCCGCCGCCGAGGAGRCCGGACTGCTTCCGCCTGGTGGGACCATCATCGAACCTACCAGCGGAAACACCGGTGTCGGCTTGGCCCTGGTGGCGGCCCGGCGGGRCTATCGCTGCGTGTTCACCATGCCCGACAAGATCAGCGAAGAGAAACGAGCCGTCCTGCGCGCCTACGGCGCCGAGGTCGTCATCTGCCCGACAGCAGTGGCACCCGACGACCCCCGCTCCTACTACTCGGTGGCCCGCCGGCTCGTCCGCGAGACTCCCGGTGGTTGGAGCCCGGATCAGTATTCCAACCCGAACAATCCCGCTGCGCACTACGCTACGACCGGGCCGGAGATCTGGCAGGCCACGAACGGTCGCGTCACCCATTTCGTCGCCGGCATCGGGACCGGCGGGACGATCAGTGGAGTCGGCCGTTACCTCAAGGAGGCGTCCGGCGGAACCGTGCAGATCGTGGGCGCGGATCCGGAGGGTTCGGTCTACTCCGGTGGCAGCGGCCGGCCCTACCTCGTCGAAGGCGTCGGGGAGGACATCTGGCCGACGACCTACGACAAGACGGTCGTCGACCGGGTGGAGGCGGTCAGCGACCGCGACTCGTTCCTGATGACGCGCGAGCTGGCCAGGAAATGCGGGCTGCTGGTGGGCGGATCAGGYGGGCTCGCGGTGGTAGTCRCCCTCCGGGTCGCTCGCGAGCTCGGCCCGGACGACGCCGTTGTGGTCCTGCTTCCGGACTCCGGCCGCGGATACCTGTCGAAGATCTTCAACGACGAATGGATGTACGAGTACGGCTTTCTGGAGCCGCCGTCGAACGAGCCGACCGTCTCGGACGTCCTGCGGAACAAGGCCGAACAGACCAGTGGTCCCCCCGATCTGGTGCATGTCCACCCGGCCGAGACAGTCGGTGCCGCCATCTCCTACCTGCGCGAGTACAACGTGTCGCAGATGCCGGTGGTGCGGCACGAACCGCCCCTGCGGGCGGCRGAGGTCGYGGGTTYCGTCATCGAGCGGCATCTGCTCGCGGCGGTCTTCGCCGACCGGTCCGCCATCGACGCTCCGGTCGCCGATCATCTGTCGCCGTCGCTTCCGATGGTGGGTACCGGCGAGCCACTGGCCCGGATCGTCGCGGT
Source organism: Frankia sp. CcI156 (assembly GCF_001983015.1). Lineage (NCBI taxonomy): Bacteria > Bacillati > Actinomycetota > Actinomycetes > Frankiales > Frankiaceae > Frankia > Frankia sp. CcI156. The sequence goes on along the minus strand of NZ_MOMD01000027.1, from coordinate 43,705 downwards.
GCTCGGGGACGAACCCGCGGTGCTGGTACACGACGAGGGTAATCCCGTCGGCATCCTTACCCGTGCCGACCTGCTGAGTTTCCTGGCCGTCCGCTAGATCGGCACCGATCATCGAGAACGCCCTAGCGTGGCGTCATGCATATGGAGCAGCCCRCTGAGGGATTCGAGACCATCGCGATCCATGCCGGCCAGGAGCCCGATCCCGTCACGGGAGCGGTGGTGACGCCGATCCACCAGTCCTCGACGTTCGCCCAGGATGGCGTGGGTGGGCTTCGGAGCGGTTACGAGTACAGTCGTTCGGCGAATCCGACCCGTACCGCGCTGGAGACCTGCCTCGCCGCACTGGAACGCGGGACGGTCGGCCTCGCTTTCTCCTCCGGCATGGCGGCGGCGGACGCCCTGCTGCGAACCGTCTGCCGGCCCGGAGACCACGTCATCATCCCGGCGGACGCCTATGRCGGCACCTACCGGCTCATCGCCCGGGTGCTCGCCGACTGGGGCGTCGACCACACCAGCATCGATCTCACCGACCTCGATGCGGTGCGAGTCGCGATCCGTCCGGGCACCACGCGACTGGTGTGGTGCGAAACCCCGACCAATCCCATGCTGTCCATCGCCGACATCGTCGCTCTCTCGTCGCTGGCGCATGACGCGGGGGCGCTGCTGACGGTCGACAACACGTTCGCTTCGCCCTACCTGCAGCAGCCACTGACCCTGGGGGCGGACGCGGTGGTGCATTCCACGACGAAGTATCTCGGTGGCCACAGCGATGTCGTCGGCGGCGCGCTCGTGGTCGGCGATCCGGACCTGGGCGCCCGGCTACGGTTCCTGCAGAACGCGGCCGGCGCCGTCGCCGGCCCCTTCGACAGCTGGCTGGTACTGCGCGGTGTCAAGACGCTCCCCGTTCGGATGGACCGGCACTGCGACAACGCTCGGCGTATCGCGGCCGAGCTCGCCACGCACCCCGCTGTCGGGGCCGTCCGCTACCCGGGTTCGACCGGCCATGCGGGTCACGACATCGCCGCGAAGCAAATGCGCGACTTCGGGGGAATGGTCTCGTTCACCCTTCGGGCCGGCCCCCAGGCGGCCGTGGCGGCATGTGGCCGGACCAGGCTGTTCACTCTCRCCGAGTCGTTGGGTGGGGTGGAATCCCTGATCGAACATCCGGCGAGCATGACCCATGCCTCGGTGGAGGGCTCGCCGCTCGCGGTACCCGCGGACCTCGTTCGGCTCTCGGTCGGGATCGAATCAGTGGACGACCTCGTCGCCGATCTGCACCAGGCGCTGCGCGGGCTTTCCGACGGATCCGCGTAGCCCGGCCCCGGTTTCGGGAGTGGTGGCTTCTGGCGCACGCGTCCGGTACGGAAGGGCGAACCAGCGAAAAAAGTCCAAACCTTAACCCGCGGCGGCGACATAGCGCCCCGTACCCGGTTACCGTGACCTTACTGTGTCGAGACCCTCGGGCGGAGAACAGCAATGGTTGCGCGTGCRCATACGCCGGACATGTGCCCAGTCCGCCAGGTCGCGATCGTCAGGAGTACCACATGGACGCATCGACGGACCGCCGAACGATCCTTACCACGAGCGCGCTACTCGGTGTCCTCGGAGCCGCCGAGGCGGTCGACATGACATCCTCGGCGATGGACAGCCGCGCAGCGCTACACCAGGTCGAGGCCGGTCTGGAGTCCCTCGCCCGCCGCTGGGAGACCACCGCGCCGGCCGACTTGGTCGAGCGCCTCGCGACGCTGGAGCACCATGCGCGGACGATCGGCCGATGGCGGTTGGGCTCAGCCCTGCGCCGGGACTGGATACGAGCGCATGGCCGGATTCTTCTCATGACCTCCGTGGCACAGGGTGACAACGGCATGGCCAGGCCGGCCACAGTCTCGGCGCGGGCGGCGCTCGTCCTCGCGAAACATGTAGGAGACGCGACGACCGCCGCCCACGCCGGAGTCGTGTTGGCTGAACTCGCCGCTTATTCCTTCCAGAGCACCCGCGACGGGTTGGCGCTGGCGCGGGCGGCCCAGGCCACGGCACCACACGCGCACACCGCGGTCCTGGCGATGACCACCGAGGCGCACATCATGGCCGCGTGCCACCTGCCTACCGACGATATCGTCGCCGTGCTGCGCTCAGCGGGATCGGTCGCGRCAAAGCTCCCGGCAGGTGCGGTGGGTTACAGCCTGGACGGTATCCATCCTGGGTATCTGCCGACATTCGGCGGTGCGGCACTCGTCGCCGCCGGCGCATTGGACGAGGGAAATGAGCGGCTGAGCGAGGCAGCCGAACTGTTCGACCGTTCCCGGGCGTCCGGTGCTCTCGCCGCCGTCCGCCTTTACCAGGCATCCGCGGCGATGCGCGCACGCGAGCTGGACAAGGCCGAGATCCTCGCGACCAGAGCGCTCGCCGCATCCGCCGTGCGGCCGAGCAGCTGGCTGTCGAACGGAATCCTCTTTCTCGCCGAACGCGCCCGCAGCCAGGGCGCGGACTGGTCCGGACTCGTCATCCAGGCCCAGGAGTGGTCCCCGCTCTGATCGCGTCGTTGACGTCCGGGGGCGGTCACGACGTCATCTGCCGGCACGCCCCCGGCGCCGGGGCCTTCCACCGGGATACCGGCGCACGGCGCCCGATCAGCCATGCCAGCCCTGGCCACAACAGCCCTGGCCACAACACCGCCGGCCGTGAGGACCCCGGCCGTGAGGACGCGGCGTCGAGCCCAGGGACRCACACCGGCGCGGAGTCCATGCAGCAGCAGCAGGCCAGCAACAACCATAATCAGAACAACCAACGGCGACAAGATGTTGGAATAATGCAGTTCATTCGACGGGTTAAGATTTACGGATTTCTGTAGGGCAGTGTTCGAGGCGATCGGCAGCGGCGGCGGTGTCGCCTGAGCGAGAACGGGATAAGGAATAGGCACGGCGGTACATTATCGGGTAGGCGACAATGCGAACCGGGCCGGTGGAGACAAAAGTGCTTCGGCTCGCCCCTCGGTCGTCGCCTTGGTCGCGGCCAGCCGCGCCGGTCCCACACCGGCGGGTTGAAACGCCGGACCCGCTCAGGGATCCGCGCACATCGCGGCATCAGCCTGTTGCTTGGAGCCGAACAGATCGGGAATCACCACAATCGGTCCGGGAGCCGTCGCCGGGCCGCAGTCGTCGCCCCGGCCGTCCGCCCTGCCGCCCCCCGTCGGACCGGCCTGTGCGGGCGGTCCGGGATCGACCGACCCGCCCGCGGGCGCGGGGAGCAGTCCGCCGGACGGCCGCGCTTCCGACGGGTTCGACGACGGACGCGGCGCGGTCCGGCGGCTGGGCACCGAAGGGAGCAGTCTCCTGTCCCCCGGATCGGGTCCGAAGGCATCCGCCCGATCCGATGCGACGGGTGGAACCAATGACACCCGCCGCCCGCCGTCGGCCGACGGCGGGCGCGTGGGCGAAGACGGGGGCCGTGATTCGACGAAAGGTGCGGTCGGGCCCCCGGCGGAATCCGGATCGCCTGAAGGGGCGACGAGGCGTGGCAACGTCCGTGCTCCGTCCGTTCCCGGGACGCCGGGAACGGGGTGGACGGGGTCGGGGTAGGTGGACCGGGTGGGGAAGGACGATCGGCTCTGCTCGCGGCGGCCCGCCCACCGGTCGTCGTCCCGATCGTCATCAGTCCTGGCCCGGACGAGCCGATCGGACGACGGTCGATCGGCCTGGATCAGCACGTCGCCCGGGKTGGGCCCGCCGGGCGCGGCGAGCCCGAAGGCGATGACCGCGACCGTGAATCCAGCCGCCGCGACCGCGCCGCTTCGCCGCCGGTCCAGAATTCCGGCCCAGCCGACCCGCCCACGCAGGATGCCTGTGACACCGATCAGCATCACCATCACCGCAAGCAGAGCGATGATCATCGCAACCGCCGCCATCGGGGCCCCCAGGTCTCAGCATCAGCACGAGAACCCGAACCGTAACTCACTGAAAGTAACGAGACGAATACCAGAACGTCGTGTCGCCCTCCGTGTACCCGGAAAAGCGCGGCAGCCGACAACCTCGAGCGAGAACGATCATCCGTCCGCCGGCCCGGCGGCGACAGCCGGCCGGGCCGAGCCGACCGGCTGCCCGGTCGCCCTGGGCGAGCCCTCGTTCGTGCGCGGCGGAGCGGACGGCGACCCCGCCCCGCTCGCCGACGGTCCACTCGCCGGCCTAGAGACGGACCGAYCCCCCGGTTCCCTCGGTTGCCGCGATGCCCCCGCGCCACGACCCGTATCACTCGATCCAGGTGATCCGGGTGAGGGGCGACCGCCGTCGCGTGGTGTCGGGGCCGCGCTCTCGGCTCCTCGGTCGGACCCGGCATGTCGGTCGGACCCGGCATGGTCGCGCCCGGCATGGTCGCGCCCGTCGGACTTCTGACCGGCGGTTCCGCGACCGCCAGCGGTTCCCCGGTCGTCCCCGGCGGTTCCCCGGTCGTCCCCGGCGGTTCCCCGGTCGTCCCCGGCGGTTCCCCGGTCGTCCCCGGCGGTTCCCCGGTCGTCCCCGGCGGTTCCCCGGTCGTCCGGGCGGGTGTCGGGCCGACCATGCGCCGGCGGCGGGGTTCCCGTCGGCCGGGTTCCCGGCGGCGACGTCCCCGCCGGCGACGTCCCCGGCGAGGACGTAGCAGACGGCAGCGTCGGCGCCGGCGACGTCTCCACCGGCAACGTCCCTAGCTGCAACGTCCCCGACGACCGGCTGTCCGCGGGCGACGCCCACGGCGGCCAGGTGTCCCATGTGGGAGGACGCGACTGCTGGGGTCCGCCGCGGTCATCGGACGGCGCCGGACGACGTGCGGCCCTGTCCGCAGCCAGGTCCCGATCCGCGTCGGTGTCCGCGGGCAACGTGGACCCGGGCTCGACGGACGTCGCGGATAGCACTGAAAGTGGCGATGCTGGCGTGGACGGTGATGGGGGAGTCGGTGCGGGCAGGACAGCCTGGCTCACGGGCAGGTCCGGATCGTTGCCGTCGCCGACCCCGACTCCTCGGGATGCGAGCAGCCCGAAAGCGACGAGCGCCGCGGATCCCGCACCGGCAACCGCGCCGGCCGTACGGCGGTTGGGGATCCACGCCCATTCCGCGCGTCCCCGCACCAGGCCGAGCGCGCCCGCGATCAATATCAGCCCGGCGACAGCCAAGCAGAAGAACACCATGGAACCCTCCAGGGCGCAGTCAGTCTCCACCCTAGGGGCACATCCCCCACCCGATGGCGCAGCATTGATTACGGAGAGTTTCTAGTACCTATCCGCCAAGGTCAGGAAACACCGAGCGAATCATCTCAGGCGCCCATCGGTGGAATTMTGCCGAGAATATTTGGCACATCAGCGGCATCGGGCAGGGTACCGARGGCCAGTCCCCCCTCACCGGCGACTCTCGTGGCGCAGAACGCGTCGGCCACGGCGCTCGGGGCGTAGCGCACCAGCAAGGAGCCCTGCAGGACGACGGCAAGTCGCTCAACGATGCGCCGGGCGGCGAACTCCGCGTCCTTGGACCGGTCCAGGACAGCGCGCAACCGGGCCCAGGCCGCGTCCAGCCTGCGGTCCGCGCCACGCGCCGCGTCGATCTCCGTGGCGAAGGCGGCGAAGCTGGCCGGTTCCCGGGTGAGCGCGCGCAGCACGTCGAGCGCGTTGACGTTGCCCGAGCCCTCCCAGATGCCGTTCAGCGGCGCCTCGCGGTAGAGCCTCGGCATCCCGGACTCCTCCACGTAGCCGTTGCCCCCCAGGCATTCGAGCGCCTCGGCGGCCAGCGCCGGGGAACGCTTGCACACCCAGTACTTCGCGACGGCGATCGCCAACCGTCCGAACGCCTGTTCCTGACGATCGCCACGGGCCGCCCGGTCGACCGCGCCCGCCACCCGGAGCACCAGGGTCGTCGCGGCCTCGGACTCCAGGGCGAGATCGGCGAGCAYATTGCGCATCAACGGAGCATCGATGAGCGGTCTCCCGAACGCGCGTCGGTGACGCACGTGGTGGGCTRCCGCCATGACGGCCGCACGCATCCCCGCCGCCGAGCCGAGGCTGGAGTCGAGCCGGGTCATCGCCACCATCTCGATGATGGCCCGGACCCCTGCGCCCTCCTCGCCGACCAGCCAACCGACCGTGTCGTCGAACTCCGGCTCGCCGCTGGCGTTACTGCGATTACCGAGCTTGTCCTTCAGCCGCGCGATGCGAAAGGTGTTGCGGACGCCGTCCGGAAGCACCCGTGGCACCCAGAAGCAGGACAGGCCACCGGGGGCCTGGGCCAAGACCAGGAAGACGTCGTTCATCGGGGCGCTGGTGAACCACTTGTGCCCCCGCAGCCGATAGGTCCCGTCGCCCGCCGGCGTCGCCGTCGTCGTGTTGGCACGGACGTCCGAGCCACCCTGCTTCTCCGTCATGCCCATGCCCGCCAGCAGGCCGGCCTTGCCCTCGGGTGGGCGCAGACCCGGATCGTAGACGCGGCTGGTCAGCAACGGTTCGTAGCGGGCGGCGAGCTCCGGGGCGGCGCGCAGCGCCGGCACCACGGCGTAGGTCATCGACACCGGGCACAGATGGCCCTGCTCGACGGTGCCCCAGACCAGGATGTCCGCGGCGCGGGCGACATGGGCGCCGGGACGCGGGTCGGCCCACGGCGCCCCGGCCAAGCCCTCCCGTACCGCGACCTCCATCAGGGCATGCCAGGAGGGATGGAAGTCCACCTCGTCAACGCGAAACCCGTAACGATCATGAGTGCGCAGTTGCGGCGGGAACCTGTTCGCCTCGTCGGCCTGGCGGGCGGCCTCCTCGCTGCCGGCCAACCGACCGAGTCGGTGCAGATCGTCCATATGCCAGCCGGCCCCCTCCCGCGCGAGGGCCGCCAGCAGCGCCGGATCGGCCGCCGCATCGTGCCCCACGAGGGGCGGAGGCTGGTTCGTCACCTCATGGGTCCGGGACGAACACGTCCCGGGAACCGCCGTTGTCCGGTTGACGGTGGTCGGCGAGATCACCGGCCCTCCTCTCGGCCGGGCCGCACATCGGCCTCGACAGTGCCGCACATCGGCCTCGACAGTGCCGCACATCGGCCTCGGCCGGGCCGCACATCGGCCTCGACAGTGCCGCACATCGGCCTCGGCCGGGCCGCACATCGGCCTCGGCCGGGCCGCACATCGGCCTCGGCCGGGCCGCACATCGACAGTGCCGCACATGAGCCGAGCCGCGTCCGAGCACGGCCCGTCGGCACTGGTATGAAGCGTGCCACTCCTGGCCGCGTCGGACCAGTCGCATCGCGCGCTCTCGCCGGATCCACGGGCCGTGTACCCGGCGGGGCCGTGCGGATCACGGCCGCGCCGAAGAGGATCCGCTCCCGCGGCGAAGGCCCACGGCGGACCAGAAAAGATCCCTGCCGCCGGCCCCGAACAGGTGGGCTGTTCCCGGCCGGCGTCCGGCTATTGCGCCCAAAGATTTTTACACATTCGGCATCCAACGCCGGGACGATGTCGTCGCGCCCTGACGTCCGGGCACTAGGCCGGATCGAGAACCAGGTAAATCGACCGGTGGCCACGTCCGGGCGAAGAAATCCGCACGCTCCGGCCCACCCGAGGCGCGGTGAATCTCCGGACCGCCGTCCGGGCTAGAATGCCGTTTCCCGTTAAGCCAGCCACCGGCGGAACGGATCGGAAGCAGCCGACACACTGCTCGACCAAGCCGCCCCGCGCCCTCGCCGACGCCTCGACGAGGAGCCGGCGGGCAGGCAGGGACGGTCACGCGCTCTTATTCACCCGGCGGTCCCGCTGCCACGAAGCCCCGCCGGCTCGAGCAACGCACGCGGTGAGCAGATGATCATCTTCCGCGATACTCGATCGGGCTAGACCGGMCGGGTGTTACGGAGAGTATTGGATAACGCCGAAGGGAACGAGAAGCATGCGGGGACCGGTCGCGGGCGGTACCAACATCACAGCTCCCCAGCTCCAACCAACAGCACCCAGTGCTATACATAGCGTTATACGCAGTAACCCGTAGTCGAGTTGATGCCGCCCATCGACCGACCATCCAAGCCTTAAAGTATTCAGAGCGACACCTCTAGTAGTCGAATCATTCTCGCTCGGCAATCTCCTCCATCCCGCGAACGCGCCGGGTCACCCAGCCCAATACGCCGGTCCGTGTCGGCACAAGCGGTGGAGTTCTGTCACGGGYGGCGGCCGGTGAAACTCGTGGCACAGATACTCGTATGCTCACCCACTACCGGGATGATTCGACGGCACGGAAAACAGAAAGTCTTCACTCACGGTAAGATCCGTCGAGTCCGGGCACGGTTGTCGGACGGGGCATATAGATGATCAGAGGTGGCCGAATCGGTGGGCGGCAAGCGCCCGGGCGAGTCACGGCCGCAATCAGAACCTCGGCGGCCCGGGCCGGATCGCGACTCCGGCGGCGATTCATCCACCCGCTGATCGTCGGACTACTCACGGTTGCGGTCCTCGGTACCATGGCAATCTGGAYGGGCTCCGATCTGCTGAGCCGGGAGAAGATCGACCGCCTCAACGAACGTTCCCAGCTGGTCAAGCGGCTCGCGCAGTGGGCGGCGATCGTCGATAACCCGGCGGCGATGCAGTCCGCGACCGATCGGACGCCCTTCCAGCCCGGTGACCCCCTGGGAAACGAAGCCCTGCTCCCGCAGCTCCAGATCGCTCACTCCGGCGATGTCATCCGGGTGGTTGCGCTGCTCGACACCGCGGGCCATACCACGGCCTCCTATCCACGGGGGAACTCCATAGTCCCCGCCGACCTGGGGCAGGCCTGGTCCGCTGCCTGGTCCGGGGTTCCCGCGGTGTCCCCCGTCTTCGCCCTCCACGATGGCCGCGTCAGAGCAACGGTGGTTCCCGTCGGCCGTCCGCGGCCCTGGGCCGTCCTGGTCGCCGTGTCCACCGAAGAGTCCAACCTCCAGTTCACCAACTGGATCACGGCCCTGCTCGGGGTCGGCCGGGGCAGCATGTCGACGGTCGGCCCGGACGGGGTACCGATCGCATCCACCGAGCCGGGCATGCTGGGTCGGCAGGTCCTCTCGACCGCCGATCTCTCCCGCTCCCACGCCCAGCGTGGTGGTGCGCGGATCTGGGAGACGACCGAGAACGGCAGGAGGATCACGAACATCACGGCGGTGCAGCCGACGACGGGGTACCTGACCTACTTCCGGCAGGCCACGGACTCGCTGAACGCCGACCTCCGGGCCCGACGGAACCAACGGAATCTGACGTTGCTGGCCTTCGCGCTGACGTCGGTCCTGAGCATCGTCTTCGTCGGCCTGCTGCGAGAGACGGCGGCTCGGCGCTCCCGGGCCGGGCTGTGCGCGTTGTTCGCGGCGGCCCATGACATCGTGCTGACAACCGACCTCACTGGACGACTCACGTTCATCAGCCCCGCGATCGTCCCGTTACTCGACCATTCCCAGGAAACCTGGCTCGGGCGCAAGGTCGCGGATCTGGTGCACCCGGACGACGCCCACCGGCTCGTACGATTGATCGAGAACCCCGCTGCCGGGTCCCTGCTCAACATTCGGATGACGGCGGCGAACGGCACATCCCGGTGGTTCGACGTCGCGACCCGCCACCTGTCCACCCGGGATGGATCCGGCGAAGTGCTGATCACCTGCCATGCGGTCGGTAAACGGAAGCAGTTGTTGGACCAGCTCGGCTATCAGGCGCGCCATGACGTACTCACCGGACTGTGTAACCGGACCGCCTTCGAGGAGCAGCTAGAGGATGCCCTCGCCGCGGCTGGGGGCGTCGCGGTCCTGTTCATCGACCTCGACAGCTTCAAGCCGGTCAACGACACCTTCGGCCACGCGGCCGGCGACCGGGTGCTGCAGGTCATCAGTGGACGGATCCGAACACTGCTGGGCCCCGACGATGTCGCCGGGAGATTCGGCGGCGACGAGTTCGGGGTCCTGCTGCTGCGCGCGAACGAAATCGCCGCTCGCACCATGGCCGGTCGGGTCATCCGCGCGGTACGGGAACCGATCCTCGTCGACGGCTACGAGGTCTGCGTCGCCGCAAGCGTCGGAGTAGCGCTGGCCGTCAGCCGGCCCAGCCATTCCGGGCGGCTGCTGCGCGCGGCCGACGAGGCCATGTACAAGGCCAAGCAGGCTGGTCCGGGACGATATGCCATGGCGGACCCCCCAGCGGCCGAGACCACCACGCTCAAGGCGCCCGCACCGTCCGCGTCTGTGCTCCTCGCCACCGACCGGATCATGCCGCGATCCCCGGTCACCCGACCGCGCTCGATGTCCTTCCCAGCCTTGCCCAGATCCCCAGGCCCGCCCAGATCCCCAGGCGCRTCCGGATCGTCACCCGCGGGCCGGACCGGGCATCCGCTGTCTCCTCGACGCTGGCGGACAACCGTGCGCGAGCAGCTGGGGCGAGCCATCCCACTGCTCGTGCTGGGGACCGTCATCCTGGCCGCCACGGCGGTCACCCTGGAGATCGAGAATGCCAACCGGCGGCGAGACGAGGCCCAACACACCGCCGAGACCCACTCCCTCGTCCTCCGTCTGGCCGAGTATGTCGCGGACCTGGGTCAACCCGTGCGCCTGATCGACCYGATCTCCAGACTTCCCTGGTCGCTGACCGAACCCGCTGTCGACCAGCGGGTGCTGGCGTCGGTCTCCCGATCGGCGCTCGCGGGCCCCGACACCGTTCTGGCACTGGTCGATCTCGACGGCAGGCCGACGGCGGTCCAACCCACCGGCGCAACGATCCCGTTCCCCCCACGGGACCGGATCTGGGCTCTCGCCCGCACCAGCGGAATCAACATCCCTGTTTTCCACCTGGGCGATCGGGTTCGGGCGTACAGCATCGTGCCGATCGTGCGGGACGGACGCAGCGCCGCGTTTCTGGTCATGGGTAGACCGGGAGCCGGGATGCCGGGAGCCGAGATGGTCCGCGTTTTTGGCGGCGGGGGTACCGGGACGAGCGGCACCGGAGAGGACACCCGGATCGTCATCGTCGACGAGGCCGGGCGCATCGCCCTGTCCGACGATCCGTCCGCGGTCGGGATCGCCCTGATTGACGRCACGGAGCTGCGGTCAATCAAGCCAGGCCAGAGCCGGCAGGTGACGGTGCGCAACGGCGGCGGTCACGTCGCCGTCGCCGCCGCGATCCCCGGCCATCCCACGTGGGGATACCTCATCCTGCAACAGAACGGCCCGCTGCCGCGCGACCCGCGAGACAACCATGCCGTCGGCGATCTGCTGCTGCTCGGCATTGTGACCGTCACGTTCTCAGGCCTGACAAAAATGATCTTCCGGGGAGAGCAGGCGGTCCGGCGCGACCGGGCGCGGCTGCAGACCCTGCTGCACGAGTCGCACGACATCATCGTCAACCTGGACCGTGCGGGCCGGCCGACCTTCATCAGTTCGGCGGTCGAAAGCCTGCTCGGCTACCCGGTCAAGGCCATGATCGGGCTGCCGCTCATCGACCTGGTCCATCCCGAGGACCAGGCTGCGACGCGGGCCTTCCTCGCGGACCGGCAGCGTGGTRGACCGGGGTCCCTGCTGGACGTCCGCATGCAGACGGTTAACGGCGACCATCGCTGGTTCGACATCGAGGCCGGCGCCTGGCGGCCCGCGTCCGGGCCGGGCTGCTTCGACGGTGGTGTCCTGCTCACCTGCCACGAGATCAGCGAACGTCGTCAGTTGCAGGAGCAGCTACGGAAACGTGCCACCCACGACCCGTTGACCGGCCTGCCGAACAGGGCGGCGCTTACCGAATTCCTCGATCAACTGGCTCGGGAGCAGACTCCGTTCGCGGTTCTACTCATCGATCTGGATGACTTCAAACCGATCAACGACACGTTCGGTCACCAGGTGGGCGACGATGTGCTGTGCACGGTCGCCACTCGGTTGGCCGACGTCCTCGCCCCGGGCCCGTCGGTGGCCAGCGCGGGACCGGTCRAGCCGATCGGTCCCGCGCTGATAGATCCCGAGACGATCGATCCCGAGATGATCGATCCCGAGATGATCGGTCCCGAGATGATCGGTCCCGAGATGATCGGTCCCGAGATGATCCGACCGGAAGCACATGCTGGGCAGGCGTTCCGACTCGGCGGTGACGAGTTCGTCATTGTGCTGCCCGGGGCCGACCCCCTGACGATGCGCCAGACCGAGCAGCGGGTGCGCGAGTTCGTCGAGGCACCCCTCACCGTGGCCGGCAACACCCTTGTGGTCAAAGCAACGATCGGCCTGGCGTCCTCGCAGRCCGTCGGGGGCGCCGGCTCGCACAGTCCCGAGAGCGTGGTCCGGCACGCCGATACGGACATGTACGAGGCGAAGACGAGCGCCCGGGCCCGACGCTCCATCTCCCCCGCGGCGCGATGACCTCCGCTCTCCCGAGGCCCTCGGTCGCCCTGTCGACGTGCGCGGGATTGTCGCGCTTCACAGCCGGTGAGGTCGAAGTAACCGACACGTCGTCAGTACCCCCCGACCCACAGATCACATGTTCCGGAACACGTTTGCCGGCAGCCTGGTAGGGCCAGCCGCCGGGACCTGCAAGGATGGCGGCGCGAGAAGCCCGGATCGCTCGCCGGCCCGGGATGGGATCCATGATCAGGCGCGAGCCGCCTTATCGTGAAGGAGCACTCTATGTCCGTATTGGACCGTTTCCGATTGGACGGTCGGGTCGCCGTCGTCACCGGGGCGTCCTCTGGTCTCGGGGTGGACTTCGCCCGGGGCCTGGCCGAGGCCGGCGCGGACGTGGCCCTGGGCGCCCGCCGGGTCGACCGGCTCACCGCCACCGCCGAGTTCGTGGAGAAGGAGGGCCGCCGCGCCCTGCCCGTCGCCACCGACGTCACCGACCCCGCCTCCTGCGAACACCTTGTCGCCGCCGCGATGGAGACCTTCGGCCGGGTCGACATCCTGGTCAACAACGCCGGGATCGGCACCGCCGTCCCCGCGCTCAAGGAGACCCCGCAACAGTTCCGCTCCGTCATCGACGTCAACCTGGGCGGCTGCTACTGGATGGCGCAGGCGACGGCGCGGGTCATGCGACCCGGCAGCAGCATCGTTAACATCTCCAGCGTTCTCGGTCTGACGACCGCCGGCCTGCCGCAGGCGGCCTACGCGGCGAGYAAGGCCGCACTCGTCGGCCTCACCCGCGATCTGGCCCAGCAATGGACCGGCCGACGCGGCATCCGGGTGAACGCGCTGGCGCCGGGTTTCTTCCACTCTGAGATGACCGACGCGTACCAGCCCGAGTACCTCGAGACCCAGTTGCCGAGGGTCCTCGGCGGACGCTTCGGTGAACCGGAGGAACTGACCGCGGCGCTGCTCTTCCTGGCCTCCGACGCCGGCAGTTTCGTCACCGGGCAGACCCTTGCCGTCGACGGCGGTTTCACCATCACCTGAGCCCTCCGTCCATATCGTCCGACTCGCCAGAAACGCCCGCCGATCAGGTCTCGAGCGGCATGAGTTCGGCGGCGAAGGCGTCGAAGAAATCCGGCCATCCGCCGGGTGTCGTGACCGGATGAACGACGAACTTACTCATCCCGGCGGCAAGATATTCGGCGATCAACGAACGCGCCGCGTCCCACCCGACCGGGAGGAGTCGCTCGGGGTCGACCTGCGGGTAGCGCCGCCGCAATGCGGCAAACGTCTCCGCGGGCGGCGTGGAGATGGCGATCCGCAGGAGATCAGACCCGGCGGCCGTCGATGCCGGGCACCGTCGCCAGCTCGTGGCGCAGCTCGGCCACCACCTCGGCGACCAGCGGTTCCCGCAGGACGCCGCGGTGGTCCCCGCCGATCCGGCGGATCGCGGCGGGCCCGGTCAGGACGCCCCGCCAGGCCTCGATCTCGTCGTGGTCGTCGGCGAGCCAGACCGTCGTCCGGCCATCGTAGGTGCGGGGGCGGTAGGTCATCGTCAGAATGCGCCCCTGGTTGTAGAAGACGTCGTACTGGTGCATCCCCCGGAAGCGGACCACGCCGGCGAGCGGCAGCTCGACGAGTTGGCGCAGGCGGTCGACCACCACCCGCGGGGTCAGCGTGGGCCCGTCGTCGGCGGCGAGTGGGCCGATCCCCCGACCGGCGTCGGGCGGTGTTGGGGAGTCCGGATGCGCTCCCTCCAACTGACTGGTCGGCACGATCGCCCCGGATCGGGTCAGCCGCGAGGTACCCGGCAGATAGGTGTCGATCAACGCCAGCAGGCCGACCTCGTGGCCCGCCTTCCGGAGGACCTGCGCGGCCTCGAACGCGATCAGTCCGCCGAAGGAGTGCCCGGCCAGCAGGTAGGGACCCGTCGGCTGGAGAAGACGGATCTCCCCCACGTGCCGCCGGGCGGCGGCCGACACCGACCAGTCGGGGACGCCCCGCCGTTCCAGGGCGTGCGCCTGCATCCCGTAGACTCGCCGTTCGCCCGCGAAGTACCGGGCGAACGGGAGCAGACCGATCGCCGGCCCACCAGCCTCCGGGAAGCAGAACAACGGGGTGCCGGAACCGTCGGGCGTCAGCGGCATCACGGTGGGATGCCCGACGGACTCGCTCTGCCGGGCGGCCCACACCTCGGCGAACGCGGCGGGCGTCGGCGCCTGGGCGACCACGGAGCTCGGCAGCCGGACCCCGAACTCGTCGCACAGGGTCGCCACCAGCTCCTGGGCGGTCGCCGCATCACCGCCGAGATCGGTGAAGTCGTCATGCAGACCGACGGTCTCGAGACCGAGGACGCGGGCCCACAGCAGGGCCGCGGCCACCTGGTACGGATCGGCCGCAGACATGCCCGGCAACGACATCACMCCACAGGACTAGGCGAAGAGCACATTGAACACCACCGGTGGAGATCATCGACACGCCGACCAGGCGTTCGTGGGAACCAGTGGTCGCGGCCTGCGGCGCTGCGCCTGGTTCCGCCGGTCGGCCCGCCCCCGGCGGGAGGGCCCGTACCCCGATGGGGTGCCTGCTACCCGCCGGGGGCATTGACGGCTCGGTATCGGGCGCTCACCGTAGACGTGTGGGTGATGTGGGCAGACCGGAACGGATCGTCGAAGACGAGCCGATCAGCTTTCCCGACTCCGAGCCGCTGACCATCCCGGTCCCGGCCGCGCCGGAACCGGACCTGGAACCGGTTCCCKGGTGAGCCTGCTCGGCTGGCGGCAGTGGGCGGTGGACGCGCGCGGCCAGCTACGCCCTGCCTGGACGCCGTGGTCGCCGTTTCCACCCGGGTTGCTGCTCTGGCGCGCCGACGGCATGACCGAGGCACATTGCCTGCGCACCCRCCGGCCGGACCGGGACGTCGAGCCCGGCGAGCCCGGCGCGGGCCACGGACGGGTCCCGGACGAGCACTGCGCCTGCGGCCTGTATGCCTGGCGGGACCCGAGCATCCTGGCCGCCGCCCGCCCGCCCCGCTGGACCTCCCTGCCGTACGTCGTCGGAGTGGTCCGGCTCGGGGGGCGGGTCATCGTCGGTGAACGGGGCTATCGCGCGGAGCGCGGCTATCCCGTCGCCGTGCTTGACCGCGACGGCGTCGTCTCCGACGACTACGCCGTTGCGCGCTATCGCAGCTACGCCGCGTTGGTGGYGGAATGGGCGGATCCGAGCGCCACGCCCCGCGGCCAGGACCGGGCAGCCGGGTAGTACCGCGCGCCGCACCGGAACGGCCCGGACAGCCCAGCACCGGACAGCCCAGCACCGGGAACCGCCGGACCCGCGGGAACGAACGCGGTCCCGGAAAACCGGCGAGGGTTTCCGCAGCCGGCTGAGGAACTCTCCCCCGGCGGGTATCCCTCCCTGTGCCGTGTCGCGGGTGGACCGTCACCCCATACCGCCAAATCATCACGTTATGTAGCTACGGAGGCAATCAGGGCGACTATGGTCGTGAACGCCCCGTACATCCCGTCCGCAGGGGGCGGATCGGGGTCTACGGGCACACGAGGGGGGCCGTCGTGACGCAATCCGAAACCGCTGGGGCCGCCGAAGGCATCTCCGGTCACGGTACCGATCATGCTCCCGGCCACAGTGCACGCCCGGCGCCGGAGATCCGGTCCTGGCGGATCCAGGTTCCTCCGCCGCTGTTGGTCGCGGTGGGATACCTGGCGGTGGCCATCGGCATCTTCCACTCCGCGTGGGGGAATCTCGGGAACGTCTCCTACGGCGGCAACGACGCCATGCTGTTCGCCTGGTTCCTCGGCTGGACGCCGCACGCGCTCGCCGACGGGCTCAACCCGTTCCTGACGCACCACATCAACGCCCCCGACGGGGCCGACGTCCTGTGGAGCACACCCGTGCTCCTACTGGGCGCGCTGGCCGCRCCGATCACGCTGCTGGGCGGCCCCGTGACCACGCTGACGGTGCTGCTGACTCTGGCGCCCGTGATCAGCGGATTCGCCCTGTTCTGGGTGCTGCGCCGATGGGTACGTCCGGGACCGGCGGCGCTGGCGGGCCTGCTGTACGGCTTCGGACCGCACATGATCGGCGCGTCCTACGGTCATCTGCATCTGACCTTCGCGCCGTTCCCGCCGGTTCTCCTGCTGCTCCTCGACGATCTCGTGGTCCGCGGGCGGGGGCCGCGGCGCACCGGCGTCCTGCTCGGCCTGGCGATCATCGCCCAGGCGCTGATCGGCGAGGAGCTGCTCGCCACATCCGCGCTGGCAGCCACGTTCGGCCTTGTGATCCTCGCCGTACGTCATCGCGATCGGATCCGATCGCGGCTACGACCGGCCCTGACCGGCCTCGCCACGGCCGGCGGGGTCGCCGCGGTCGCGCTCGCCTGGCCGCTGGGCACCCAGTTCCTGGGTGCCCAGCGGATCCATGGCTCGATCCAACCCGATGGAATCGCCGTGACGGATCTGCTGACCTTCGTCACGCCGACGCCCATGCAGGCCGTCGCCCCGGACGGCGCGCTGCGCCACAGCCTCGGTTTCACGGGGAACGCGGTCGAGGTCAGCGGTTACCTGGGCGCTCCACTGATCGTTCTGGTCGTCGTGGTCGTCGTCGCGACGGGCGGCGCGCGCCGGCCTCCGCCGGTCGGGGTGTTCGCTCCGCTCGGCGTGGTCATGGCCGTGCTCTCACTCGGTGGTCACCTGCATGTCGACGGCCGGGACACCGGCGTTCCCCTCCCGTGGCTGCCCCTTCAGCACGTGCCGGTACTCGGCAACGTGTTGCCCTCCCGCCTGGCGTTATACGTGATGATGTGCGCGGCCATCGTGGTGGCGACCGGGCTTGACCGGCTGGCGTCGGACCGGACGGTGCCCGCCGATCCGGACCCCGGACGGGAGATCCCCGCTCGGGTCCGGACCAGGACCGTCCGGCTGGGAGCCGGCCTGCTGACACTCGCGGCCCTGGTGGCGCTCGTCCCCGCCCCGATGCTCACCACGTCGATGACGACGCCCGCGTTCTTCACCAGTGACGGGGTGACCCTGATTCCGCAGGGTGCCACCGCACTCGTCGTCCCCTTTCCCCATCCCCAGAACGCCGAGGCCATGCTGTGGCAGRCCAGGGCGAACTTCCGGTTCGTCATCCCCGGCTGCTACTGCACCGTCCCCGGGCCCGATGGCCGGGCGGCGTTCCACAGCCCGCCGGACGCGCTGACGTCCGCCCTCATCGACATCGACAACGGCGCGACGACCGCCGCTGCCATGTCGGGATCGCCGCGGCTGCGGGCGGCCTACAAACGGCTCGCCCCGGACGCCGTCGTGCTGGGACCGGCGCGGCGGACCGCCGAGCTACGCACGCTGCTGCGCGAACTCGTCGGCGCGGCTCCCAGCCGGGTCGGCGGGGTCGACCTGTGGCTCCCAGGCCGGGAAGCCGGACGTTGGCCTCGCCACCGGTGACCCCGTGTCGTCCACCGGACAAGCCCGAAGGCCCGCCGGGAATCGCGCTCCGGAAGAGTTTCCGAGAAGCTGGCAGCGGGGCGCTTTACCACCGCACCCCCGGCTGTGAACCTGCTCTGCCGATTCCTCTACGATTTCCCGCATTCCGCGACCATGGTCGTCAATGATCCACATCCCAGAGCGGAGGATGCGCGGTGTCGACGGACCAACCGGCCGGGTCCCGGCCGGAAAGGCTGACCCGACGGCAACGCCTCACCGTGGTGATCGGTGTGGTTCTCGCCGTCGCCGTCGTCACTTTGCTCATTACCACGTCCGATCGTTCCAGGGCGGCCGCCTGGCCGCCGGCGGGCCGATCCGCCTGCACTTCGGTACAGATCTTCACTGGCAGTGTCGGGTCACCCTACAACCAGTTTGCCCGGGTACTGCGGACCCGGTTGCAAGCCGCCCCGGAACACTTCGACGTGGACGTCGTGGAAACGGCGGGTTCCACGGAGAACATCTATAACCTGGAATCACCCGACAGCCGCGTCTGCGGGTTGGCGATCGCGCAGCTCAACACGACGGTCGACGCGGCGGAGGGGGTCAACCAGTTCGATCCGAACCGCGGTGGCCACCCGGTGGCGGGTCTGCGCACCATCGGACCCGTCCATCAGGACCTGCTGCACGTGATCGTGCGCGACCCCACCAGCAGGTCGGATGACGTCGACATCACCCGCTTCGCCGATCTCTGCCACCGACCCATCGCCGCCGGCCGGTCGGGATCGGGGGTCCGGCAGATCAGCGAGGTGCTCCTGCGGGTGGCCCTGTCCGAGGACTGCCGCGGCGAACTGGACGAATCCTCCATCGACGAGGCCCTGCGCCGCCTGTCCGCCGGGAAGGTGGACGCGGTGGTCTGGGCGGGCGGAGCCGGAACCCGGCAGATCAAGAACGCCATCGCCGGTGGCGCCAGGCTGCGCCTGCTCGACCTGTCCAGCTACCAGGACGGCATCACCGCCGACTGGGACCAGTTCTACCGGTCCCGCGGGCACTTCTTCGCCGGGCCGGTCTTCGGCACCGGAAGCCTCGGACCCGACGACTACCGGGGGATCTCGCCGGTCCGGACCGTCACGATCCCCAACGGCCTGCTCGCCCATGCGGACGCCGATCCGGTGCTGGTCAGGCGGGCGACCGCCGAACTGTTCCGGGATCCGCAGGACTACGCGAAGGAGCTGTGGGGCGACAACCCCSGGGGACGGACGGTCCCGGACGCGCTGTCCGTCTACGAGGGGCCACTTTTCTGCTATATACCGCTGCATCGGGCCGCCGCGGAATACTACGTTCAGAGATTCCGACGGCCACCGGGCTGTGGTGCGACGTGACAGCGCCACCAACGTGACAGCGCCACCAACGTGACAGCGCCACCAACGTGACAGCGCCACCAAAGGCAGTGCCGCCGGGGACAGGGACGCTCGAGGACCAGCCGTGCTACGACCACTGAACGACACCGACCCGCGGGTGATGGGGCCCTATCGCCTGCACAATCACATCGGCGCCGGCGGCATGGGCGTTGTTTACCTGGGATTCGGACCGGACGACCAGCCCGTCGCGGTGAAGGTGCCGCACGAGGTGCATGCCAGTGACCCCGAGTTCCGTGCCCGCTTCCGTTCCGAGGTCTCGGCTGCCCGGCATGTGCGAGCCGACACCGTCGCCCGGGTGATCAGGGCCGAGGTGGACGGGCCGAAGCCCTGGCTCGCGACCGAATACGTGGCGGGCCCCACCCTGCGCGCCGCCGTCCAGGAGGGCGGCCCGCTCACGGGCCGCCCTCTGGATGGGCTCGCGATCGGTCTCGCCGCGGCCCTCGAGGCGATCCACGCCGCCAGCGTGGTGCATCGCGACCTCAAACCGGCGAACATCGTGATGTCCTGGGCCGGTCCCAAGGTCATCGACTTCGGGGTGGCCCGGTCGGCCGACTACACCGGCTACACCCAGGCGGGCGAACTCGTCGGGACCGTGGTCTGGATGGCCCCCGAGCAGATCAACGGCCAGCAGGCGGGATCGGCCGCGGACGTCTTCGCCTGGGGATGCTGCGTGGTCTTCGCCGCGACCGGGCGGCGGCCCTTCCGCGGCGAGGCGCCGGAGATCGTGGCGCTGCACATCAGCTCGACCGAGCCGGAGCTCGACGGCGTGCCCGAGCGGCTGCTCGGTCCCGTTCGTCAGGMCCTGACGAAGAACCCCGGGCACCGGCCCTCCGCCGGCGAGCTCGTCCGCCTGCTCACCCAGCGGCTCTCCCCCGAGGAGACGGCCGACGCCAGCAACGACGTCCCCCCGGTCACGGGTGCGGAACCGAACCGCGAGCAGACCCGGCCGACCCCGAATCCCGGCCCGCCGGCAACCCCTCCCCCCACACCCTCACCCGTCCCGACGCCGTCATTCCCCGCAGTCGGGCCCGCGCATCCGTCACGGCCATCCCCGTCCTCGTCACGGCCATCGGTCCTGACCGCGCTGCTCGCCCTGACCGGTCTGGCCGCCACGGTCGGGGTCTGGGCCGCCGAAACCGAGCGGACCGGCCATGCCGTCGTGGGGCCGGTGGCCGCCGCGATAATCGGCCTCATCTGCGGGCAAATGATCTTCCTGAGCGACCGGCGGATCGGTGTCCTGACGACCGTGGCCGCGGCGGTGAGCGGGTCGGGGATCGGTCTGCTGCTCGCGCGCGTCCTGGATGTTGACGAGCCGAATCGCGTGCTGCTGTCGGTCGCCGGCGCCCTGATCGTCGCCACGGCCTTCGCGGGCGCCATGGCGCCGTCCCGGCCGGCCCCGGGGGATCGGCCTGGAACCGACGGACCGGGTGAGCCGGTGGGGTCACACCGGCTCCTGGAACCGACCCACCCGGTATCCCGTACGAACACCGGTGGGGAAGCCGGCACGGACGCCGCCGGGGCGACCCTGCGCCTGCACGGCGCCGCGGCCCCCGGCCAGCACCTCGTGCCGGAACGCCCCGACCCGTCCTGACCGACCCAACCCCGGCCCAGCCCGGGGTCACCCGACCCGACCCCGGCGAGCGGGCTGCTCGGCAGCGTCTCGATATTTCCGTCCACCTGGGAAGCTGTCCTGCGACAATGGAGGAAGCCAAGGGGGTGTCGTGGCTACCGTTCCGGTAGGCAACCGTATGGTGGCGGGCCGATACCGACTCGTCGCGCGGCTGGGTGCGGGTGCGATGGGGACGGTGTGGCGTGCCTTCGACTCCGTACTGGAGACCGAGGCGGCCCTCAAGGAGATCGAGTTCGCCGGCGGAGTCGCCGAGGCCGAACGCGCAGACCGGGTCGAACGCGCCCTGCGGGAGGCGCGCCATGCGGCCAAGCTTCGCGGCCATCCGCATGTCGTCACCATCCTCGACGTGCTCCTGGAAAACGGCCTGCCCTGGATCGTAATGGAGCTCGTGCCGTCCCGGTCCCTGTTCGAGGTGGTCCGGTCCGACGGGCCCCTGCCCGTTGCCGAGGTCGCCCGGATCGGGACCGCGGTGCTCGATGCCCTCGTCGCGGCACGGGCGCATGGCATCGTTCACCGTGACGTCAAGCCGTCGAACGTCCTGATCGGGACCGATGGACGGGTCGTGCTCACCGACTTCGGCATCGCCACCGGCGACGGCGACCCGACCCTCACCGTCACCGGTGTCCTCGGGACCCCCCTCTACATGGCGCCGGAGCGGCTGAACAACCAGCCCGCCACCTTCGAGGCGGACCTGTTCAGCCTGGGCGGCACGCTGTACTTCGCCGTCGAGGGCCGGCCGCCGTTCGAGCGGGACACGTTCGGCGCGATGCTCGCGGCCATCCTGCTGCAGCCGCCCGCCCAGGCGCACCGGGCCGGCGAGCTGGCCGCGGTGCTCGACGGCCTGTTGGAGAAGGACCCCGGCCGGCGGATGACCCCGGCCCGGGCGCACGAGCTGCTCGCCCGGGCGGCCCAGGCCGATCCGCCGCGTCGGGCGGCCCACGTTGACGAGCTGTCCTGGCATCCAGGGCCCACCGCCAGAGCGGCGCCCAGCCAGGTGCCCGGCCAGGCGCCCAGCGGACACGTCGATCCCGGCGCGCCGCAGACCGGCCGTCCTGCYGCCCCGACGGAGCTCACCGCGGTGGAGCAGGACGGCGCGGTCCTGCTCCGATGGGAACCATCGACCACGCAGGGCGCCTCCTACCGGGTGTCGCGTGTTCTTGTCGACCCCACGGCCCCCGGCGGCCGCCGCGAACGCAGCCTGGGCATCACCACGGCCACCGAGCTGTTCGACGCCGGCGTGCCCAGGGGCGTCCCGCACTGGCACGAGGTGGTCACCACGGTGTCCGGCGAATCCGGCCAGCTGCGGTCCGTACCGGTCCGCACCCCGACCCGCACGCTCTTCCCGCCCGTCACGGCRCTGCGGGCGAGCATGATCGACGACGCGGTCGCGCTGTCCTGGCGACCGGTTCCGGGGCAGGGCTGCATCGTCATCGAACGGACCTTCGCCGAGACCTCCCCGCTGTCGGGCGCGAAGCGCCGGTTCCGCGGATCCGAMGGCTATTTCCTCGACCAGGACACCGCGCCCGGCGCGATCTACCGCTACCAGGTGTGGGTCGCCGGAGCGGACGCCTCGGATAGTCTCGTCGCCCCGTCGGGTGCCGCGGAGGTACTGGTGCGGGTCGTCGCACGGCCGCGCGCGGTGGTGGATCTGGAGGCCCGTTCCACCCTGGGCGGCACCGTCCTGCGCTGGACGACCGTGCCCGGAGCGATCGTGCGGATCTACGTGACCGAGGTTCCCGAGCAGGCCGGGCTGGTCGGTACCGGCCCGTTCGGCCCGGCCGACCACGAGGTGGGCGTGGGGTCGCTGGAGGGCCGGGCCCGTCTTGTCGGGGAGAGCCGCCGCGGACGTCTCGTCGACCGCAATCCCGCCGGCGTGGTGGTGTACACGCCGGTCACCATCACCGAGGACCGCGCGGTGATCGGCGCGGCCGTCACCCATCACGCTCCGTAAACAGGCCCCGGTCGTGACCTGAACGCCCATCCCGAGCGGAGTGGCCGCGGGTCCGGATGCCAGCATGGGTCACCGTGGAAAGTCCAGACAACATCGCCGACAGCACCGGCACAATCGACAGCATCGGCACCACCGGCCCGACCGACCGCACCAGTCCGAGCCACACCGGCCCAAGCCACACCGGCCCAAGCCACACCGGCCCAAGCCACACCGGCCCAAGCCACACCGGCCCAAGCCACACCGGCCCAAGCCACACCGATCAGGACGGTTCCGCGCCGCTGCCGGCCTACGGCTACCGTGACATCGACCCGGACACGGCCCGCCGGGCGAGCCGCTTCTACTGGGACGATGCCGCGGCGGACTACCAGTCGGAGCACGGCGCGTTCCTCGGCGACAGCGACTTCTGCTGGTGCCCGGAGGGACTGCGGGAGTCCGAGATCGGGTTGCTCGGCGACGTCGCCGGCAAGGTGGTCCTGGAAGTCGGCTGCGGCGGCGCGCAGTGCGCCCGCTGGCTGCGCGGGCAGGGCGCCCGGGTGGTGGGATTCGACCTGTCCGGCGGACAGCTGGACCAGGCCCGCGCGCTCGGGATCCGCACCGGTATCGATGTGCCGCTCGTCCAGGCGGACGCCACGGCGCTCCCGTTCGCGGCCGCCAGCGTGGACGTGGCCTGCTCGGCGTTCGGCGCGGTCCCGTTCGTCGCCGACAGTGGCACCGTGATGCGGGAGATCGCCCGGGTGCTGCGGCCGGGCGGCCGCTGGGTGTTCTCCACGACCCATCCGTTCGTCTGGTGCCTGCCGGATGACCCGGACGAGAACGGCCTGCGGGTCTTCCACAGCTACTTCGACCGACGCGCCTACACCGAGCATGACGAGCAGGGCAGCGCGATCTACACCGAGACGCACCGCACAATGGGCGACCGGGTCCGCGAGATCGTCGCCGCGGGATTGATCCTGCTCGACGTCATCGAGCCGGAATGGCCTCCTGGCCAGGAGCGGGCCTGGGGGCAATGGGGACCGATCCGGGGCGGATACGTCCCCTCCACCTCGATCTTCGTAACCCAGCTCCCTTCCGGGGCCTCGGGTGCCGATCAGCATGGATGCGGCGCGTACCAGGCCACCGACTCAACGCCGCGACGGGCTGACACACTATGCGAACAACGCCCCAGGGTGCGGTGAGACGGCCCGATCCCCCCCGTTATGGTGAGCCCCGGATTCGCCGTTAGGGGCAGACCGTGTATCACGCTCACTCCACACCCGGAGATGCCACGTTCAGGCGACGCGGCAATCCGGCCGTCCGCACGTGCGCGGGCGTGGTCATGACAGCGGCGCTGGGGCTCGTGGCCGGGTGCTCCTCCAGCGGCGGCGACACCGCCTCGTTCACTCCGGCGCCACGGGCTACCCGGATCGCGCCTGCCGTCGCGGCTGATCCGTTGCCACCGYTGAGCAAGTTCATCACCCAGCCGGACGGCAGCCAGGTGACGACGGTCAGCGCTGACTACCTGTTCGACTCGAACAGCAGTGAGCTCCGGAGGGAGGCCGTGACCGCGTTGGGGCAGATTCTGCCGTCGATCCGTGAACACCCCGGCCACATCGCGGTCATCGGGTACAGCGATGGGCTGGGTCGGACCGAGGACAACCTGCGGCTGTCGCAGGATCGCGCCAAGGCGGTCGAGTCGTGGCTTGCTACTCAGGGCATCCCCGGCTCGGTGCTGGAGGTCGAGGGCAAGGGCGAGGAAGGCGCGCAGGACGGCGTCGCCGACGCGAGCCGGCGCCGAGTGGAGATCGTGCTGCGATGACGAGCAATGTTCCCGTCGCTGTTCCCGTCGCTGTTCCCGTCGCTCCCACGGTGGCGGCCGAGGATGCCACCGAGGACGATCTGATGGTTGCCGGGCCGCGGCGACGGGCCCGGCGCAGGCGGCTCGCCGGTCTGGTCGCGGCGACGCTGCTCGCGACGCCGATGCTCACCGCCTGCAACACCGGCGGTCTGCTGGGCAGGGCCGACGCCTCCGCTCCGTTGGACTGCACCCGATACCAGGAGAAGGCCCCGGACAACGGCGCACCCCTGCTACTGATCCTTCTCGACCTGTCCGACAACTCGCCCGAGACGGCCGGGCGGGTGACCGCCCGGACCCAGCCCTATCTCGACACCGCGCTGAAGAACGGCGAGTACATCCGGCTGGTCGCCAGCGGCGGCGGCCCGATGACCTACTCGGACTGCTTCCACGGTGACCGGATGTTCCAGATCACTCGGAACAACGACCGACGCGAGGAGAAGGACCGGCTCGCCGCGTCGAAGGTGCTCAGTCAGGAGATCGACCACATCGTCCAAACCGAGCGGGTCAGCCCGAAGGGCAGCGTGACGRGCCTGCTCGCCGGCATCAACGACGAGATCAACGCCGTCCGTTCCACGCCCGATGTGAAGGTCAACGAGGTGACCGTGCTGGTCTGGACGGACCTCCTGGGGACCGGCCAGGAGTCCGACTGCCTCAACGTCGACGGTAAGAAGGCCTCCGTGTCGATCGCCGAGGCACTGGTCAAACGGTGCTTCGAGACGCGGCAGATCACCTCCGTCGGAAACGACAGGGTGCGTTTCATCGGCGTCAACGAGGGATCAGCGGACCGCCCGCAGCAGGACCTCGCCCGTTACCTCAAGGGCGAGCTGTGCCGACGGATCAGCAGTGACTGCAGCTAGGACGGCCCCGCCCCGGCCGGACACCCGGCGTCATCATCCTCATGCCCCCGACCAGCCCGGCCCCATCGAAAGCGGCACTGCACTGACCACTCTCACCGCCACCTCAAGTCCRGCCGCGACCGTCGCCGGAGCACCCGAGATCCCGGAACACCCCGTCCGCATCCGCCGCGGCGCGCACCACGCCGACACGTCCGAGCCACTGATGATCGCGACAGCACCGGTGGAAACCCACGCAAGGAGGCGACCCATGGGTGTTCTTCACGAGCCCGAGGAGCAGCATTTCAGCCCGGCCCTCATGCGCTCGACGGTCGTGATCACCAGCTGTCTGCTCATGCTCGCGGTGCTGGAGATCTGGGTCTGGCTGACCCTRTCGTCGCCGTTCGCGAAGGTCTCCGTCACCGGCTCGATGATCGTGACCGCGCTCAGCTTCTTCATCACCGGGAACACCTTCCGACTGCGCGACATCCGCCGCCGTGTGGGCAACCAGGCCCGGGCCGGCCGGATCGCCCCGATCGACGCGCTGTCCAGGCTGCCGCCGCGGGAGACCATCCAGCGACGGTTCCTGCTGGGGGCCGTCGGTGCGGTCGTCGGGGTCGGCACGCTCGTACTGACCATGGTCTTCTCCGGTGACGAGGCCCAGGGTGCGCGCGAGGCGATGGTCGCCTCGGTGCTCGGCATCGTCTGCGCCATGCTCTGCTTCGTCGGCGGCACCTTCGCCCGTCCGATCGACTGACCGGCCGACCACGCCAACCACACCGACCAGCAGCCGACGAGGCCGACAGCTCCGTGGAACCTCTCGTCGAATGTCCCGTCGAACCCGTCCGGTCGAACCCGGAAGGACCGAGATCGGAAAGTAGGAACCTCCAAGGTGCTGCGTAGGGGAAACCAGCCAGGGCGTCTGGCCAAGCAGCTCATCCGCCGGGTGGGAGACGCCGACATTGCGCTGGCGGGCGCCGAGACCCGCCCGAAGGTCCTCAAGAGCCTCGAGGACGCGGAGGTCCAGGAGGTCCGCGCCGCGGTCCGGGCCGACGGACGGACCCTGGAAGAGCTGATCGCCGAGCTCCGGATGGAGATCGACTCCCGGGCCGAACGCCGAGAGCGGCGGACCGAGCTGATCAAGAACAAGGTCGAGCAGGGCCGGCTGTGGCGCAGCGTCGGGGTGCAGGAACGCATCCCGCAGATGGCACTGGCGGGCCCGGCCCGGGCCGCGGTGCTGACGGTGCTCGCGGCGCTGGACTTCTACGTCTTCGCCCAGTCCTACGCCGTCCTCGCCGACGTCGGCGGGTACGGGCCCGAATGGTGGCTGGGCGGCCTGCTGGGGGTCGCCGTGTTCATCGCCGGGGTGGCGCTCGCCCACGGCATCAAGGCGTCGATCCTCGCACGGGCCCAGAAGCAGATGCTCGCCGACGCCGACGCGGGCCGGTTCAAGATCGATCCGGAGATCCGCGAGCAGCTGGTGGAGTCGAAGTCGTCGCCGCTGGCCTTGACCCTCACCACCGCGATCTTCCTGCTGCTGTCCATCGCCGGAGTGCTGGTGCGCACCCAGGGATCGGCCAGCGAGAGCACCGGCGGCGCGGTGATCGTGTTCCAGGCGTTGATCMCGCTGGTCGCCGTCGCGGTCGAGCTCTACCTGCACGACCCGACGGAACGGGACGAGCCGATGCCCAACATCGTCGACCGTCGGCTCGAACGGCGGCTGGCCAAGGCCGAACGGCGGCTGCGCATCGTCGCGGCCCAGGTCGAGGCGAAGGTCTCCAGGATCGAGAAGCTCTACCGGGTCGAGGAGGCCATCCTTGACGTGGAGCAGAAGGACATGGGCCTGCGGCACACCACCGACCTCGTCCTCGGCGGTGGCCACATCCCGACCGTCCCGACGAACGGCCGGGTCGCCGAGGTGGACCGCGAGCAGTTGGAGAAGACCCTCAAGATGGCCCGTCGATCCTGATCCGGCTGACGGGTACCGATCCGGCTGACGGGTACCATATGAGACCGCCATCGAAGAGCACGCCGCCCGCGYGCCGGCCCCACAACCGGGGGTGACAATATTCCCATGCTTTCGGATGACGGCCTTTCGGATGACGGCCTTTCGGATGACGACGTAGACGAGATCGTCTTCAAGGCCGCGGGAAACGGCGACCATCGCGGCGCGGCGGCCACTCTGGAGGCCCTGGCCGAACGGAGCGAGACGCACAGCGAACGCGTCACCCGGGCATCCCTGCTGGTCGACGCGGGCAGCCAGTACGGGCTCGCGGACGACTGGGACGAGGCGATCCGCTGCTACCGGGCGGCGGTGGCGGACGGCGGCAAGTGCCCGGTCGATCCCCGCGTCTGGCTGCATGACGGCCTGCTGCGCAACGGTCAGCAGGACGACGCGGCCGCGCTGCGGGCCGAGCTGAAGGCGTCCCGGTCGGTCGATCCGGGCGTCTACGAGGCCGTGGCCGAGAGCCTGGAGTCAATCGGTCTGCTCACCGACGCCCACGCCTGGTTCACCATGGGCTACCACCGCTGCGAGCACGCCACGGTCCCCGACTTCATGCTCGATCTCCTGCTGGTCGGCCGGCGGCGGGTGCGCGTCGCCCTCGGTTATCCGACGGACGATCTCGACGAGGTGGCCGAGGACTACATGGAGACGGTCGGCGGCTGATGGCCCCCGGGGTGCCCGGGGAAGAGCGCGGCCGGATGCTTCGTTATAACCAGCCGTGAGCCCGGCCCGACCTGTCCCCCTGTCCGTGTTGGATCTCGTCCCGGTGGGCACCGGCGTCCCCGCCACCGACGCGGTCCACGGGACACTCGAACTCGCCCGACATGCCGAAAGGCTCGGATACACCCGATACTGGTTGGCCGAGCATCATGGCATCCCGGGGATCGCAAGCTCGGCGACCTCGATCCTCATCGGTCAGGTCGCCGCGGCCACCACCACCCTCAGGGTGGGGTCCGGTGGGGTGATGCTGCCCAACCATGCGCCACTCGCCATCGCCGAACAGTTCGGCACGTTGGGCACCCTCTTCCCGGGACGGATCGATCTGGGTGTCGGCCGTGCTCCCGGCACCGATCCCGCGACCGCCCGGGCTCTACGCCGCACCAGCGATCTGTCAGCCATCGACGACTTCCCCGAGCAGCTCGCCGAACTGACGACCTTTCTGGCCGGGGGGAATTTCCCCGACTCGCACCCGAGGCGCGGCGTCACCGCGTTCCCGCGGGCCGAGGTACCGCCCATCTGGTTGCTGGGATCGAGTGGCTACAGCGCCCAGGTGGCCGGCATGCTCGGCCTGCCGTTCGCGTTCGCGCACCATTTCAGCTCGGTGAACACGGTGCCGGCGTTGGAGCTCTACCGGAAGTCCTTCCGTCCCTCGCCCGGCCGGGAACGACCGTATGCGATCGTCGCCGCCGCGGTGCTCTGTGCCGCCGACGACGAGCACGCGCAGTGGCTGGCCGGACCGCAGCGGCTGGCGATGCTGCGGCTGCGTAGCGGCCGCCCCGGGGTGTTCCCTTCGCCCGAGGAGGCCGCCGCCTACCCGTGGACCTCGCGGGAGCGGTCGATCGCGGAGGCCGCCACCGCCTCGCACATCGTCGGCTCCCCGGTGACGGTTCGCGCGGGGATCGACGCGCTGCTCGACGAGACGGGTGCCGACGAGGTCATGGTCGTCACCAACGTCACCCGGCTGGCGGACCGGATCCGCTCCTACGAGCTGGTGGCCGAACTCGGCGGACTGACATCGACGGGTCCGGCGGCCGCGAGCGGCCGGGGCGCAGTACCCGTTCGGTGATCCGCGCGACCAGTCCGCGCGGCAGCAGCCGGGAGGCGTTGGAGGTCAGGTAGTTCAGCCGTCCGTCGATGACGTACGGCTGGCCGCGGTCGAGGGCACGGAACGCGGTGGCGATCACCTCGTCCGTGGTCCGCAACCGGCCACCGGCGGACATCCGGGTTCCCAGCACCTCGAAGAACTCGGTGTCGGTCGGTCCGGGGCATAACGCGAGGACGCGCACCCCCCGCCGGCGGTACTCGGCCCACAGGCCGATCGAGAACGACAGGACGAAGGCCTTCGAGGCCCCGTAGACGGTCATGTACGGGACGGCCTGGAAACCCGAGGTGGAGGAGACGTTGATGACCGTGCCGCGGCCCCGGGCCACCATGCCCGGCAGGAACAGGTGCGCGACCCGTTCGACAGCCACCACGTTCAGCATCACCTCACGGTGATCCCGGTCGGCGGACAGCTCGTGGTAGGGACCGCGTGTCCCGAACCCGGCGTTGTTGACGAGGATGTCGACCTCCAGGCCCGCTTCGGCGACCGCCTCGGCGAGGCGGTCCGGACCACGCTCGTCGGCGAGGTCGACCGCGATGACGTGCGCCTCGGTGCCGTACCGGGCGCCGAGGCGCTCCGCGACCATCCACAGCCTCGGCTCGGACGGCGCCACGAGGACGAGCCGGGCTCCACGGTCCGCGTATGCCTCGGCGAACGCCGCGCCGATGCCCGAGGATGCGCCGGTGATGAGAGCGGTGCTCATCCGAAGATCCGGGTCGGCGGTCATGCTCCTCCTGCTCAGCCGGGGTTCCGCACGGGCGTCCGCGCCGGGCGCGCCGGGCACGCCACAGGGCGATGTCAGGAAACGCCATCATCGAACACCCGGAAGGAGGAGCACTCACCCGGCACTAGGCGGATTTTCCCTTAGGCGACAGATCGCTCACGCCAAGCATCGACAACCCGGCGAAAATTACTACGGWAAGTCACCATCGCCGTCAGAGTCCCTCACCCGCTCCGCTCGACTCACCCACGAAGAATGACTCCGATGCGCGTCTAATCAACTACAATTTCGCCGCTACCCGGCAACCGCGGCAGGAGGATCGTGTCCCTACGTAGTCGAATGCCGCGACATCCCGGCGC
This sequence comes from Frankia sp. CcI156, assembly GCF_001983015.1. Taxonomy (NCBI): domain Bacteria; kingdom Bacillati; phylum Actinomycetota; class Actinomycetes; order Frankiales; family Frankiaceae; genus Frankia; species Frankia sp. CcI156. The sequence continues at coordinate 13,383 of NZ_MOMD01000027.1, read as the reverse complement.
ACTCGTCCTCGTCCTCCTCGCCATGAGTGCTGTTCTTGTCGCGACCCTCGGTCACGAACACCGCGGCCGCGACGGCAGCAGCGCGGCCGGGCCCAGTAGCCCGGACAGACCAGGGCCCACCAGCGCGGCCAGCCTTCCCGGCCCACCCGGCGCCCATGCACCACCCGGCGCCCATGCACCACACGATGAAGGGGATMCGCGGCCCGGCCCCTGGGGCCGGGCGCTGGCGGCGGGAATCCGACCCGTCCCGGCGACCCAGCCGGGCAAGCTGCGCTTTGGTCTCGGGCCGGCGCTCGACAGCGCCCTCGCCTCGCCGCTCGCCGGGAACCTGGACTTTCTCACCACCTGGTACAACGGCCCGGGCGACCTGAGCTTTCTACGGAAGTGGCGGGCGGACCTGATTCCCGAGGTCTACCGTTCCGGCCACGGCATTCATCTCGTCGTCTGGCTCGACGGCACCGGCAGCGTGGGGACCTTCCAGACCTCCCATGGCCCCGCCTGCGGCCGGGAGTACCCGTTGTCCGGCGCCTTTCTCACCGACGCCCGCGAGCTCGCCTCGATCTTCGCCGGACCCGCGAACGGCCCGGCGCTCTACGTCACGCTCTTCACCGAACTGCAGACATATCCGTGCCAGTCCAACGAGTGGGCCGCCACACCCGAGACCACGAACTACTACCGGGCTCTGCAGGACCGCTATCTGGCGACCCAGGAGATCTTCCATGCCGGGGCGCCCAACGCCCGGKTGTCGCTGGGCTGGGGCGGTTGGCAGAGCCGCTGGGACGATCCGGTGAAGGGCGGCGGCCGCTCTCTGATCACACACTTCGCGGACGTGCTGCGGGCGTCGGACTTCCAGAGCTTCCAGGCGATGGGGAACGATTCCAACGCCGCCGACGTGCGGAACATGACGAAGCTGCTGGGACAGTACGGCCCGGTCATGGTGGCGCATTTCAAGTCGGGGTCGCAGGCGGCCTGGGACGCGGACATGCACGCCCTGCTCGCCGGTGACGAGGTGCGCAAGCTCAGCCTGGACGGGCTGTTCGCCTTCAGTTTCATGGACCAGTCCAACATCAACTTCTCACCGCAGGCGCTGGCCACCGCCCGGGGGGCGGTGCAGAGCCACGGCGTCCGGTCCTCGTACTAACTGATCTCCTAGAACGATCAGTTAGTACGCGTGCGGAGAGGGTAGTCGGTTAGGACTACGAGGCAGCCGTGGCCCGCGCCCGCCGCACGCGATGATCACGCAATGATGAGGAGGAGGCCKCGCGGATGCGTCTGCCCGCAGCCCGGACCGTCCTGCGCGTGCCGAGCGCCCTCCTGGGGGCGGTGGCCCAGCCGGTTCTCGCCCATACGGTTCTTGCCCATACCCGGACCGGGTGGAGTCCGGATTCAAAGCCCGGTTCCCTCGCACCCGGGCCCCCCACGCCCCGCGGCGTCGATCGCGACGGCGCCGATCGCGACGGCGCCGATCGCGAGATCGCCGGCTCCACGGCGGCCGGCGAACCGCGGGGGAGGGCCGACGCCCACCACCTTCTCAGTCTCGGGATCCGGGGGATCTCCGGGCCTGCCGGCGAATCCCGTCGCCGGCAGCTGGAACGAGTACTGGAGAATCAGCCCGGGGTGGCGTGGGCCCGGGTCAACGAGCCGTTGCAATGTGTCCTGATCGGGCTCGCCGAACCGCCCCCCACCCTCGATGACCTGGTCGCGGCCCTCGGCCGGGTGGAGGGCGTCGCGCTCGAACCGAAGCCGGGAGCGGTGGCGAGGTTCGCGGCGCCGGTCCGCCGGACGGCCGCGGCACTGGCGGCCGACGGGGTCGCGTTCGCGCTGGCGTCGGCGGGCCGGCTCGCCCGGGCGGTGCCACTGCCCATCGAGATCGCATCGCTGGTCACCCTCGTCGACACCCAACCCCGGCTGCGCCGGTGGGTGGAGCAGATGCTCGGCGCGGGCCGGGCCGACGTCGTCCTCGGGCTGGTCAACGCCGGTGCCCTCGCCCTGGCGCAGGGGAATCTCGGTCTCGCGGTCGACGCCGGCTACCGGATGGTCGCGCTGGGCGAGGCGCGTGCGCGCCGGGACGCCTTCATGGCGGCTCGGGACGGGCTGCTCGGTCATCCGGACTGGGCCGCGGCCGAGCCGGTGGTGACCGAACGGCCGCGACCGCTGCCGGACGGTCCGGTGGAGCGCTACGCCGACCTCGCCGTGCTCGGCGGGCTCGGCGGGTTCGCGGCCGCCACCGCCGCCACCGGGAATCCGCGCCGTGCCGTGGCGCTGGCCGCCACCTCGCTGCCACGCCCGGCCCGGGTCGGGCGGGAGGGCTTCGCCGCCCAGTTGACCCGCGTCCTGGCGCGCCGCGGCGTCCACGTCATGGATTCGGCGGCCCTGCGGGTGCTCGACCGCGTCGACACCATCGTCATCGACGCCGACGTCCTGCGCGGAGAGGAACGCATAATCGCCGACGTCGTGCCGCTGGCCGGTGCGAACCGCAGCGACGTCGCGGTCCGCGCGCACGCCCTGTTCCGTCCGGCCGGTATCAGCGCCGTCGCCACCGCGGAGGGCTGGGCCCTCGGGCCGGTGGAACAGCTCGGCCTGCGCGGCCGGACCGGTGTCCGGGAGCGCCGCGAACTGGCCCGGTCCGGGGCGGACACGGTGCTCGGTCTGGCTCAGGGCAGCAGGCTGATGGCCATCGTGTCGGTCGAACCCGGGCGAGCGGAGGGGAGCCACCACCTGCTGGCCGCCTGCCGCCGTTCCGGGCGGGCGGTGTTCATCGCCGGTGACCCTCCCGCCGGCGCCGGCGGAACAGTGGAGGACACCAACAACCTTCCCGGGGTACCCGGGGGGGACCGGTTGGTCGGGACGATCCGCGGTCTGCAGGCCGAGCGCGGCGGCGTCCTGGTCGTGTCCCGCCGACGGGCCGCGGTCGGCACCGCGGACTGCGGCGTCGGCGTGAACGGCCACGACGGCTCGCCGGCCTGGGGGGCGCACATCCTGGTTGGGAATGACCTGGCCGCCGCCAGCCTCGTGATCGAGGCGGTCGCCGCGGCCGCCCAGGTGAGCCGGCACGCGGTGCGGCTCGCCCAGGTGGGCTCGGGTGCCGGTGCGTTGGCCATGCTCACCGGGGCCGACCCGCGGCTGGTCTCCCGGGCCATGACAATGGTCACCGCGGCGGTCACCGCCGCCCTCGGCGAGGGGATCTGGGCGGCGCGGGAACTGGGTCGCCGCCCCCCGCCGCCCGCAGTCCCCCGTACCCCGTGGCACATCCTGCCGGCCGAGGACTGCCTGGCTCTGCTGGACAACAGCCGCCCGGGTGGGCTGTCCACCGAGGAGGCGGCGCGACGCCGCCAGGACGGCGCGGTGTCGATGCAGGCGACCGCGCCCAGCCTCGTCCGGGCGTTCGCGGCCGAACTGGCCAACCCGCTCACCCCCGTCCTCCTCGGCGGCGCCGCGCTGTCGGCCGCGACCGGTTCCGTGCTGGACGCCGGTCTGGTGCTCAGCGTCGCGATCGGCTCGGCGTTCGCCGGCGCGGTCCAGCAGATACGGGCGGACCGGGCACTCGCCCGACTGTTCGCCGTCTCGGCGGTTCCGGCCCGGGTGCTGCGGGACGGCGAGGAGACCAAGCTGCCGGCGGACGACCTGGTCCCGGGCGACATCATCATGGTCGGGGCCGGGGATGTCGTCCCCGCGGACTGCCGGCTCCTGTCGACGACGGGGCTCGACGTCGACGAGTCGTCGCTGACCGGCGAGTCCATGCCGGTCACGAAATCGCCCGGACCGGTGGCAGCCGCCAACCTGGCAGACCGCTCCTCGATGATCTACGAAGGAACGACCGTCGCCGGCGGGCGGGGCGCCGGCGTGGTGGTGGCCACCGGCTCGGCCACCGAGGCGGGGCGCAGCATGGCCGCGACCGCCGGTCCCGCCCGGCTCAGCGGCGTCGAGGCGCGACTGTCCACAATCACCGATCTCACCATTCCGGTGGCGCTCGCCGCCGCCGGGGCACTGTTGGCCTCCGGGTTGATCCGTGGCCTGCCGATCCGGGACACGCTCAGCGCCGGGGTGGCGCTCGCCGTCGCGGCGGTGCCCGAAGGGCTGCCCTTCCTCGCGACCGCCGCCCAGCTTTCCGCCGCCCGACGGCTCTCGGCACGGGGCGCGCTGGTACGCAACCCCCGCACCATCGAGACCCTCGGCCGGGTGGACGTGCTGGGTTTCGACAAGACCGGAACGCTCACCGAGGGCAGGATCCGCCTGCACGCCGTCTCGGACGGCACGCACACCGCCGCGGTGACCGAGTTCGGAGCGACGCATCGGCGGGTGCTGGCCGCCGGGCTACGCGCCACGCCGCGCGGCAAAGGAAAGAAGAAGTTGCCGCATCCGACCGATCGCGCGGTGCAGAAGGGAGCGGCCGCGGCGGCGGTGACCCGCGAGTACGGTCTCGCCGTGTGGTCGCCGACGGCCTCGCTTCCCTTCGAGCCGGGCCGCGGCTACCACGCGGCAGTGGGGGATGCCGGCACGACCACGGTGCTGAGCGTCAAAGRGGCGCCCGAGGTGCTGCTGCCACGGTGCGCCCGCATCCGGACCGCCGACGGAACGGCACCGCTGAACGACCGCCGGCGGGCGAGGCTCATCCAGGAGCACAGCCGGCTCGCGGGCGCGGGCTACCGCGTCCTCGCGGTGGCCGATCGCGACCTGGGGTCCGCGCCCCGACCGGCGGACGAGGAACTCACCGATGACAGCGTGGCCGAGTTGGCCTTCCTCGGCTTCCTCGTCCTGTCCGACCCGGTCCGGACCACGGCCGGGGCGTCGCTGGAGGCGCTGCGCGCCGCGGGCGTGCAGGTGCTGATGATGACCGGAGACCATCCGGCCACCGCCAGGACGATCGCCACCGAACTGGGAGTGCTCACCGACGACCAGATCATGCTGACGGGTGTCGAGCTCGAAGCCATGGACGACGAGGCCCTGGACGCGGTCCTGCCCAGGGTGGCCGTGATCGCCCGGAGCACTCCGCTGCATAAGGTGCGGGTCGTGGAGGCCTACCAGCGGCTGGGCAAGACGGTGGCGATGACCGGCGACGGCGCCAACGACGCGCCCGCCATCCGGCTCGCCGACGTCGGCCTCGCGCTGGGCCGGCGTGGCACGCCGGCGGCCCGGGCCGCCGCCGACGTGATCGTGACGGACGACCAGCTGAACACGATCATCGACGTGCTCGTCGAGGGCCGTTCGATGTGGGCCTCGGTCCGCCAGGCCCTGGGCATCTTCGTGGGCGGGAACCTCGGCGAGATCGCGTTCACTCTCCTCGGCTCCATGGCCACCGGGCGGTCGCCACTGTCCGCGCGGCAACTGCTGCTCGTCAACCTGCTCACCGATCTCGCCCCGGCCCTGGCCGTCGCGCTGCGCGAGCCGGATCCGGAGGCGACCGGACAGCTCCTCAGCGAGGGCCCGGAGCGCTCCCTCGGTACCGCCCTGAACCGGGAGATCGCGGTGCGGGCGGTCGCCACGACCCTCGCCGCCACGGGTGCCTGGATCATCGCCCGCCTCACCGGGCRCCGACGGCACGCGAACACGGTCGGCCTCGCCGCGCTCGTCGGCTCGCAACTGGGCCAGACGCTGCTCGTCGGCGGCCGCAGCCGGACGGTCCTGCTGAGCATCGCCGCCTCGGCGGTCGTCCTGGCCGCCATCGTGCAGATGCCAGGCGTCAGCCAGTTCTTCGGTTGCACCCCGCTCGGTCCGGCGGGCTGGTCGATCGCGATCGGCGCGTCGCTGGCGGGGACGTTGCTCTCCTTCCTCCTCCAAGCCTCCGCCGGGCTGCAGTCCGCCGCAGGACACCTTTGGGTACGTGCGAGGTGAGTTGCGAGGTGAGTGGGGTAGGTGCCCGCACAGAAGCGGCCATGATATCGCGATTGAGGAATCTGATATTGAACCTGTGAGGTGACGCCGGTGGCYGACATCCTCGTACGTGACGTGCCGACGCGGTTCTCCCCAAGCTCGACGCTGCCTCCGCCCGAGCCGGAATCTCGCGTGTCGAGTATCCGCRCCGCACGCTTGCCGCCGCAGCCGGCCATCACCGGGCCCCGAGCGTCCCCGATCCGCTGATCGCAGCGACAGCGGAAGCCGCCGGCCTCGGTCGCTCCACTCGACCTGACCGCGTTCCTGGCGGGGATTGGAGAGCTGGGGCGGCCCTGGGCGCCAACGCATACTCGACCGTTACGTGATGGTACAGTCGCAACCGTGCGGGATGTGGCTACTTCGCCGCAGATAGCCGCGATCGACCCGCATCGACGCGTGTTCGCGCTGGCGAACGGGACCCGTCCGCGGATCCCAGCGGCAGCCTGCTCGTGTTCGTCCAGGTTAGCGACCTGCGCCACTCTGCCGAGGAGCGTCCAAGCAGTGACGGCAAAGCAGAACCTGGCCATCGCCTGTGCCGACCATCTGCTAGGCGGAAGTCCGCGTACCCACCTGCCCCACCTGCCCCAGCTCGCCGGCCGCGGCGCACTGGTCACCGGTGCCTCCAGCGGGATCGGGCGCGCCGTCGCCCTTCGGTTGGCGCGGGCCGGCGCATTTGTCATCGCGACCGGTCGCGATGAGGAGGTGCTGGCGAGGATGGTCAAGGAGGCCGACGAGGTCGGTCTGACCATCCATCACCAGGCTGCGGACATCACCGATCCCGCGGACCGCGGCTGTCTGGTCGACATGGTCCGTGATCAGCCCACGGACCTGAAGATCCTGGTGCACTCGGCAGGGGCCTACCACCGCGGCGCGATCGCCGACGCCCCACTGACCGACCTTGACGAACAGCTGGACATCAATGTACGCGCGCCCTATGTGCTCACCCAGATGCTGATTCCGGACCTCGTCCGGACCGGTGGCGACGTGGTGTTCATCAACTCCACCCAGGGCTTGTCCGCCGGCGCCGGCGTCGGCCAGTACGCCGCGGCCAAGCACGCCCTGCGGGCGATCGCCGACAGCCTGCGGGCGGAGGTCTCGGCTGCCGGGGTGCGGGTGTGCACGGTCTTCCCGGGCCGCACGGCGACCCCCATGCAGCAAAAAATCTTCCAGGCCGAGGGGCGGGCGTGGAATGCCGACCTGCTCATCGCGCCCGACGACATCGCCGACGTCGTGACCGGGGCAGTGGCACTTCCCGACCGCGCGAGTATCACCGAGATCGTGATACGCCCCACCTATGGACCCGGACCAGTGGACTCGTTCGTAGCTCGTCCGCAGACGGGCTAGACCTCACAACGCTGTGCGGCGACTGCCGCCCAGGTCCCAGGTTCGCCCGCTAGCCGGCTGCCGGCGCCACGATGTTCACCYGATCGGGGGCGCGATGGGCAATTCAACACCTACGTTAGTGTTTGTTCCTCCGAGGTATCGCCGTGGCCTCGCCTGGGACGGCACGCACGGCTGACGATCAAGGGGGCGCGTTGACCCGGAGGACCTCGCCAGAATCCGCCCAGCAGGAGAGCTTCCGTCCCTCGCGGCAGCTCCCAGCACCTCAGACCGGGCTGGAGCTGCCCACGTTGACCGGCTTGCGGGGAGTCGCCGCCACTCTGGTGTTCCTCCGCCACATCCACGCGGACGTCCAGGGGACCCTGCCGGTGGTCGCGGTGCTGGGCAACATCGGTTACGTGGGCGTCACGTTCTTCTTCGTGCTGTCGGGGTTCGTCCTCACCTGGGCGACCAGGCCGATCACCGCGGGGCAGTTCTACTGGCGCCGGTTCGCCCGGGTCTATCCCCTGTACTTCGCMGCCATCTGGATCTGGCTCGCGATCGCGTGGCCGCTGGGGACATTGGGGGACTTCGGCTCGAAGCCCCTCTCCATCCTGCCGAGTCTGCTCCTCGTCCAGGCATGGGTTCCAACCCAGTCGATCTATTTCGGCTGGGGTGGTGCCGTGCTGTGGTCGTTGTCCTGCGAGGCGTTCTTCTACCTGGTCTTCCCCCACGTGTACCGCAGGTTCGCGACCCGCACCAACCCCGAACGCATCCGCGCCGCGCTCCTGTTCGTTCTCCCTGCCGCGGCCGTGGCATGTGCGGCGAGCACCGCGGGCTCTCGGTTCGATCTTGCCGCGTACGCGAACCCGGCGGTGCGGCTCGGCGAGTTCGTCCTTGGCGTGGTCCTTGGGTTGCTGGCTCGTGAGGGTGCCCGCGCAACGCCGTGGCAGCGTCGGATGCTCACCGCCTTCTCCTGCGCCTGGCTGGTCGTCCCGATACTCCTGGGCTACCGCTACGGCCATCTACAGGGATTCATGGACACGCTCACACTGCCGGCGTTTGCCATCATCATCTTCCTGGCCGGCACCCGTGAGGCGGACGGCCGCCGGATTCCGGTGTTCAGCTCCCGCCCACTCGTCTATTTCGGCGAGATCTCCTACGCCTTCTATCTCATTCACCCCGCCACACTCACGATCAGCGGGGAACTCGGCTGGGTCGACGCCACCACCGCGGCCGGGACGGCGCTCGCCATCCTCGCCGACTTCGCCCTGTCCTTCGCCTTCGCCGCGGCCCTGCATCACACGGTGGAAGGCCCGGCCCGCCGATGGCTGATGGGGGTACTCCGGTCACGATCGTCCCCCCGTCATGCCTACCRGAGTCTGCTGCCCGATGTGCGACCGCGGATCCCACCGGAGTCCGCAAGCGCGGATCATGTCGTACCTGTCGCTCGTCCGTGACCACCGGCCCATCCCGCCCGGACGGAGGTCGGACGACGCATCGCCCTGTGAACGGCCATCACCCGCCCCCCGCGTGACGGAGCCGGGAAGGCCCGGTTCACGATGGTGGCCGGTCCCGACTTCGGACCGGCCCCGGACCGCGGCCATCGGTCCCGGCAGACGGAGGTGCCCATGGGCTCGCCCGTTGGTAAGTCCTCGGCCTGGCGCAACTGGGCGGGCAACGAGACCGTCCGGTCGGTGCGCCTCGCCCGCCCCCGCGACGCGGAGGAGATCTCCGCCCTGGTCGGTACCGCCATCCGGGACGGCCATCAGATCCGGGCGATCGGATCGTCCCATTCCATGAGCGCCATCGGCCGCCCGGACCCGGGCTCCGTCCAGGTCCGCCTGGACAGGTGCGCCGACCTCGTCGCTCTGGACGGCGGCAGCGGCCTGGTGACGGTGCGCGGTGGGATGACCATGCGCCGGCTGAACCGGCTGCTCGCGGAGGCCGGGCTCGCCCTGACCAACCAGGGCGACGTCGACGAGGTGACCATCGCGGGTGCCATCTCGACCGGCACCCACGGCACCGGGAGCCGCTTCGGCGGCCTGTGCACCCAGGTCCGGGCACTCGAGGTGGTACTCGGCGACGGCAGTGTGGTCACCTGTTCACGCGGCGAACGTCCCGAGTTGTTCGCCGCCGCCCGGCTGGGCCTGGGTGCCGTCGGCGTCGTCACGTCGGTCACCCTGCAGGCGGTGCCGCTGTTCGCCCTGCAGGTCCAGGAGGGTCCGATGCGCCTGGACGAGGTCCTCGACACCTACGACGAGCTCGTCGACCAGACCGACCACCTCCGCTTCTCGTGGTTTCCGCACACCACGACGGCCCTGGTCAGACGCGGGCAGCGGCGTCCGCTCGACGACGGCCTGGCGCCGCTGCCCCGGCTGCGCTGCTGGGTTGACGACGAACTGGTGTCGAACACCCTCTTCGGCGCGCTGATGACGACGGGCCGGCGGATGCCCGCGGCGGTGCGGCCCATCGCGCACGTCAGCGCGCGGGCCTCGGGCAGCCGCACGTTCCGCGACCTGTCCTACCGGGTGTTCACCTCCCACCGCCGGGTCCGGTTCAAGGAGATGGAGTACGCCCTCCCCCGTGCCGATCTCGCCGCGACGCTGCGTGAGCTGGTCTACGCCATGGGGAGCGCGGACGTGCGTGCCGTCTTCCCGGTGGAGGTCCGATGTGCCGCCGCGGACGAGATCCCGATATCGACGGCGTACGGCCGCGACACCGCCTACATCGCCGTGCACGTGGATCATCGCGGTGCGCACGGCGACTACTTCGGCCTCGCCGAGAAAATCATGTTGTCGGTCGGCGGCCGGCCGCACTGGGGCAAACTGCATTCACTGGACGCGGCGACGCTGCGTGGGCTCTATCCCCGTTTCGACGACTTCCTGGCCGTGCGCGACGCCGCCGACCCGACCGGGGTGTTCGCGAACGCGTATCTCGACCGCGTCCTCGGCTCACCGGCCTGCGCCACCAACGCTCGGTGACCCGACCGCGGCACGCCACGGCGGTTTCTCGCCGATGTGGCGACGGGCGGAGCAGCGGTCGCGGGCGGTTCAGCCTGCGGTGGTCCGGCCGCCGACGTCCTCCCCGAGGTAGGCCTGCCGGACCCGGTCGTCGGCCAGCAGACTCGCGGCGGTACCCGCCAGCACGACCTCGCCGGTCTCCAGCACGTAGCCGCGGCCCGCGATCCGCAGCGCCGAGGCCGCGTTCTGCTCGACCAGCAGTACCGCGACCCCCTCCCGGTTGATCTCCGCGATCACCTCGAAGATGGTCTGAACGATCATTGGGGCCAGCCCCATCGACGGCTCGTCGAGGAGCATCAGCCGGGGACGGCTCATCAGCGCGCGTCCGATCGCGAGCATCTGCTGCTCGCCGCCGGACAACGTGCCTCCCGGCTGCGCGATCCGCTCGGCCAGCCGGGGGAAGAGCGCGAGCACCCGGCCGAGGTCGGTCCGCACATGCCGGCGATCGTGGTAGGCGCCCATCAGGAGGTTCTCTCGGACACTCATGCTCGGGAAGATTCGCCGGCCCTCGGGCACGTGGCTCACCCCCCGGCCGACGAGTTCGTGCGCCGGAATTGACGACAATGGGCGACCGTCCAGCCACGTCTGTCCCGCCCGGGGCCGCAGCAGTCCGGAGACCGTCCGCAGCGTGGTTGTCTTGCCGGCGCCGTTGGCCCCGAGCAGGGTGACGATCTCGCCCTCGGCCACCTCCAGGCTGACGCCGCGCAGGGCGGTGACGGCGCCGTAGGCGACCTCGACATTGGCCAGGGTCAGCAGCATCAGCGCAGTTCCTTCCACCCGGCGGGGCCGGCCGCGCCGGGATCCACCACATCGGGATCCACCACATCGGGATCCACCGCGCCGGCGTCGGCCAGGCCCAGGTACGCCTCGATGACCGCCGGGTCCCGCTGGACCTCCACCGGCGTGCCGGACGCGATGATCCGGCCGAAGTTGAGCACCACCACCGAGGTCGCCACCGACATGACCAGCCGCATGTCATGCTCGATGAGCAGGACCGACACCCCGGTGCCCGCGATCCGGATGATCAACTCTGCCAGGTCACGCTTCTCCGCCGGGTTCGTGCCGGCCGCGGGCTCGTCGAGCAGCAGCAGGCGCGGCTCGGTACCGAGCGCCCGGGCRATCTCCAACCGGCGTTGCTCGCCGTAGGGCAGCGACGAGGCGAGCTCGTGCGCCCGGTGCGGCAGGCCCACGAGCTCAAGCAGCTCCAGCGCGTGCCGCACGCCGTCACGCTCGGCCCGCCGGGCGCCCGGCAGCCCCAGCACCGCGGCCAGCGGCCCGTACCGCTGCCGCACCTCGGTCCCGATCTGGACGTTCTCCAGCGCCGACAGGGCGGGGAAGAGCCGGATGTTCTGGAAGGTCCGGGCGACGCCGAGCCGGGTGATGGCGTGYGGGCTGCGCCCCACCAGCTCGGCCTGCCGGCCGGGCCGGGGCCAGAAGGTGACCGATCCCTGCTGCGGGCGGTATGCCCCGGTGAGGCAGTTGAACAGCGAGGTCTTGCCGGCCCCGTTCGGTCCGATCACCGCCAGGATCTCGCCCCGGCGCTGGCGCAGTGAGACGCCGTCGAGGCTGGTCACACCCCCGAACCGCAGCGCCAGGTCGCGGGCCTCCACCACTAGGTCCTCCGGGCCTCCGCCGCGCCCGGCTTCCCCCGGGCCCTGGCTGTCCCCGCGGCCCTGGCTGCTCCCGCGGCCCTGGCTGCTCCCGCGCTGCCGGTCCCGGGAGCGCCGGTGTCCCGGCGGGGAGACGCGGTGCGCTCCGCCCCTGGTCACGGCTTGCCCCCCGTGGGCGCGGCGCCCAGGGAGTCCGCCGCGCCGATGCCGGCCTCCGCGAGCTGGATCTCCCGACGCCGCCGGCGCGACGGCACGAGTCCCTGCGGACGGAAGATCATCATGATCACGATGACAGCGCCGAAGTAGATGTACCGGTCCGCGGGCGGGACCTTGTCGCGCAGGTAGAAGGCGATGCCCTGGAGGACGACGGCACCGACCACCACCCCGAGCCGGGAACCCATCCCGCCGAAGATGACGACGGCGACGACGAAGAACGACGCCTGCAGGCTGAAGCTCTGCGGGTTGAAGAACTGTTTGGAGGCGAAGAGCACGCCGGCGAAGCCCGACACCGAGGCGCCGATAGCGAAGGCGAGCAGCTTCATCCGCAGGGTCGCGACCCCGGTCGCCTCGGCTGCGATCTCGTCCTCGCGGATCGCCGCCCAGGCCCGGCCGATCCTGGACCGTTCCAGCCGACCGAAGGCGATCATGACTCCGACGATGATGGCCAGGAGCAGGTAGTAATACGGCAGCGGATCGATGCCCCACTCGTAGCCGAGGCCGAGCAGGTTGATCGACAGGTGCGGAACGCCGAAGGCCCCCCGGGCACCGTTCGTGATGTTGTCGGCGTTGTTCGCGATCAAATGGATGATCTCACCGAAACCGAGCGTGACGATCGCCAGGTAGTCACCCCGCAGCCGCAGCGTCGGCGCGCCCAGGACGACGCCGGCGAGCGCGGCAAGGACCAGCGCGATCGGGAAGACGAAGAACGGGTTGAGCACGAAGGGCGCGTGCCACGGCATCGCGGTCTGTGAGGTGAAGTAGGCCGTCGCGTAGGCACCGATGGCGAAGAAGGCGATGTAGCCGAGGTCGAGCAGGCCGGCGTAGCCGACCACGACGTTCAGGCCCAGTGCGAGCAGCGCGTAGATGCCGATGTCGTTGACCATCGACTGCTGCGCGGCGGTCGAGACGACCAGCGGGGCGATGATCGCGACCGCCAGAAGCGCCAGGTTCAGCGCGATCGGGCCGCCCCGGGTGGCGTAGGCCGCGCTCACCGGCCCCCGGATGCCGGCCGTCAGCCGGCCCGCCGCGCCCCGCAGTTCGACGCCGAGCGCCAGGACGATCCACAACGCGACGGCGAGCCCCAGGTAGGGCAGGATCCGCGCGTCCAGCACCGAATCCTGAAATGCCTTCAGCGGTTTGTCGGAGCCCCCGGCCGGACCGGTCACCACCGCGGCGAGCACACCCACCAGCAGCAGCACCCCGAGCTGGCGCAGCCGGGCCGGGGAGAACAGCACGGCCGGACGCAGCGATGCGCCCGCCGGGTCGCCACCAGACCCGCCACCCGGCCCGGCGGGTGGGAGCGGCGCCCCGGCCCTCGGCGGGCGGGCGGACGACGTCGC